>JAZQXF010000078.1:0-2782 GCA_045632725.1 Candidatus Nanosyncoccus sp. | reverse complement strand
GACTCTCGCAGAACACAGCGGACGCTGAAACCGTAGTAACGATAGCTGCTGTTTTCAAGACCAACAAGATCAGAACCTAAATTTAGGCTACGACTGCTCCCTGAAAAGCTAGCCGTACTAGACCAGTAATAGCCATAACTGCCTGCACCATTAAATGAACCATTGCTAATAGTGCCACTCCTCGCAAAATAAAGAGGAGCCTGCATAAGGTTAGTAGCATTAGTAGTAAGGTTATTATTATAAAGAATATTTAACCTTCTAAATTCGTTGGTGGAGTTTGAGAGGAATAATTAATATAAAGTGATATTCATCTACTTGAATCCCTAAATTACTAAACCCATCAACATCGAGCAAACCCAAGTAAAATTCGAGGAGACTAGTCAGGTCGAGCACCAGAAAGTACCGGGAGAAGACCTGATTAGTCGACAAGAATTTTACCTGGCGTGCAGCGAGCAGTTGATGGGGTTAGTGATTCGATGATTCAAGTATAGTCATCCCTCAGCATTAATCGGTAGGGGGGGTTGAAATAAAAATACAGATATGCTAGATTGCAAGAACGTGGGGTTGTAATTATTAACAATTAACTATGGTAAGGAGAAAGGAGGGGTTTATATGGAAGTTTCTATTGAAGATATTAAGCTTACAATAAAACTAAAGATTGCTCCTAAGAAGAAGCAATCTAAATAAAACCTGATTTAATCCTACCACACGCTAATTCATAAATCAACCCCACGACAAGAAAGCAATAAAAACAGCCCTTACGGGCCATTTTTATTGTGTGAGGTGCCAAGATAGGTCGCGCGAATTAAATTCCAGCGTTAGCCTTTCCCGACCGACAAGCACATCGAATATATGTAAGGCCACCCCGCCCGCAAATTTAATTTGCGTGCGCAGAAGCTCTGTCACTTCGGTTTCACTCTCCCCACGCCGCCGAAAAGTCAGCGGCTGACAAGGGGTCATTTCGTACCCGAAGAGGGCCATTACTTCGACCTGCTCTTGTTTGTTGTTTTTGTTAAAGTTTTTCATAAAGACTCCTTTAAAAATAAATTTATTAGAGTCATTTATGTGAGCCCGTTTTATTGGCTCCTGGCTACGAGCATAAATGACAATACCCGCAGCTTTTAACTTTTCTCGATGCCAGTGACCGCAGTATAGCACGAGCAATTTAATTATACCACGGAAAATGTTATAATATGCAAATGAATATTTGGGAAAATCTACCAAAACCATTCCTAATTCTGGCCCCTATGGAAGGCGTGACAGATATTATGTTTCGCCAAGTCATCGCCCATGCTGGCCGACCAGATTTATTTTTTACGGAATTTACCAATGTTTCCTCTTATGCCTCCGATAAAGGCCGCTTTAGTGCCCTAGAAAGATTAGAAATCGCCCCTACCGATCATCCCATCATTGCCCAAATTTGGGGCAAAAACCCTACGCATTTTTCGGAAACCACACACGCGCTTGCATCACTAGGCTTCTCAGGGGTAGATCTCAATTTTGGCTGCCCAGACAAACACGTAAACAAGACCGGCGGTGGCGCTGCCATGATTTTAACCCCAGACCTCGCCATAGAATGCTTTAAAAATGCCAGGAAATCTACCAATCTACCAGTATCTATCAAAACTCGTCTTGGCTGGAGTAAAGTCGAAGAATACCAAACTTGGCTACCTACTTTACTCACCGAGCATCCTGCCGCCCTCACCGTACATCTCCGCACTAAAAAAGAAATGAGTAAAGTCCCTGCTCACTACGAACTAATTCCCAAAATTATTCAACTTCGTAACGAAATTAGCCCAGAGACCAAATTAATTATTAATGGCGACATTAAAGACAAAGCTCACGCCCTAGAATTATATGGAAAATATCCTGAGGTAGATGGCTTCATGATCGGCCGCGGCGTCTTTCAGAACCCCTACTGTTTCACCGATCACATCCCTGCTCAGGAAGAATTAATAGAACTTTTGAAGCTACATTTGAGCTTATACGAAGAATATGTGCATAGGATTTTGAGGAACATACGCGACAACGGGAGCGGAATAGCAAGCGAACCCTGTAACGACAGGCGTGAGCGCAGCGGTTCCAAAAAAACCTATGCGCATATTCCATCCTATGAACCTTTAAAACACTTCTTCAAAATTTACATTAATAATTTTCCTGGCGCTAAAGAGCTTCGCGCCAAATTGATGGAGACCCACAGTATAGAGGAAGCTAATCAGATTCTTCAAAATCTTTAATTTTATATTTATGATATAAAAATCATGAAGTTTCCTCAATAAGCTATACTTATCACCATTACACTACTCCTAATACTGGACCAGATAGTCCTAGTCAGCTTTCCTCCAATTATTCCTATGCTTCCTTTGGGAGGAGTGGAGATATCTTTTGGTTATTTTCTTCATATTATAGGCGCTCCGATGGTATCATTGTATTTTATATACAGCCAAACGGACATTCCGATGGTGCCCAAACATCTCGATTTTATAATCTCCGCCCCACCATCTTTTTAGCTTTCAATGTGAAATTAATTATGGCGTATAAAATGTATTAGTCAAATAGTAGAAAGATTTTTATACAATAATGAAGAAGAAACTTCTTAGGGAGAGCAGAGCCTCTAGCGGGAGAGACAACGTACAGACCTTCCGTAGTTACGGTTGCTGCGATACGCTGGGTTCAGTACCGTGGAAACGAAGTCTAGGTAGTACGCGCGGGAGGGGGAACTCACCGTACTAGACCAGTAGAGCCCGATAGCTCCGAAACCGTCCAGGGTAGTGCTATTCAG
>JAZQXF010000077.1:0-4263 GCA_045632725.1 Candidatus Nanosyncoccus sp. | reverse complement strand
TCTTTTTTTCTCCTTTACGTTGTTTCTCCTTTTCTCACTTTTTACGCAACCCTTGTTAGACGCGGTGAGGGTTGCGAGGGTGCGGCCGCCCTGCGGCGGCCGCTTGGCGGTGCAACGCACCGCAGGGGCGCGTTAGGGGTTCTCTCCCCCTCTGCCGCTCCTATGGGAACTATGGAAAACCGCAAGCGGTTTACCACAGTTTCCACAGGCACGACATTCACCCCCGCAGCCGCTGGCGCCATCCGTCTTTATAGCAAGAAAGGAGTTAAGTGCTATATAACGAACCCTCATAAGCATTATACTACACTTGTTTGTGTTTTGCAAGTGTTTTTTCGATTTCTTTTAAAGTTTGTTGAAATGTAACAAAATCGAGCTCAGCCGGTTCATCGCATTTTTGTGCATTTTGACTATCTACACGCAAAATTTTTGCATCCAAACTCTCTTGCTTTTTTTTATTAATGCGCAAGATTTTATCTTGTTTCATTTCATTATGTTTGTTGTCATTGCGCTTCATTACTCTATCGTATCTATGAGAGTAACAATGCGTATCATAGCGTTTGAATGGCGGCATAATACCGAAATATGTTGTCATATTATCCTCGGTATCTTGCTCCTCAATTGTTTTGATTTCTTCACTTACTGTGATGTTACGCACTTTTACAGTATAGAACAAGGGGAACCATTTTGCAGGCCAAATTCGAAATGCCATAAGATTATAAACAGTATTCAATCGTCTGCGTACTTGTAGAACGATGTTTTCGCTACATTGGTCATTAACAACAAGATAACCGCCTTTTGTATAATGACGAAAGAAGCGCACAAACTCGTCGAAAATATCGGTATTAGTGGCGTTATAATCAAATTGTGAACAATAGCCGCCAATCTCATCTATAAAGACTACCGAATTAGGAACGATTTTCTCTTGGAGTAATAAGTGCCCATCTGTTAAAATTGTTGCCATCTCTTTACGTTTTACTTTTACAGGAATGGATGAATACAACATGGGTTTTTCCCATTTGTCTTTGGGGTGCAAAAGATTATGTAGCCATACTTTACGTCTTTGCCTACGCAACAATTTGCAAGCAATATCGACACTCATAAATGACTTTCCACTGCCTAAACCGCCAGTAAAAGCTACGACTGTATCAAACGTGTTAAAACGATATGTTCTCCACACACACACCACAACAACAATTGCTAAAATGATGAATATTAACATTAATAAGCCCCCCTCTCAACTAAACCACTTGTAGGTGCAAGCGCGAATACTAACTGAAAAAACCCTTTTACATAACTACCCAACCAAAGGAAGGTTAACGAGGTTCTTTGTATTACACTAAATGTGCCACTTATAAACTCATTAACACTATCAAACATTCCCCAGTCTGATACACTCCACAAGTCGGGATACAATATGCCAGTGTCTACTTCCCCATTATCGCTTTGAACTTTTATTGTTAACGAACGTAAATAACTTCCACTTGGTACAAAGACATATAATTCACTATTCAAATCGAAATACATATCTTGCCATATTTCGCCTAATTGCTCGACTGTCGGTAATTCTTGACTAATTGTTGAAATACTTTGTAAATGCGTTTTGAAATCGTATGTAAGATTTGTGCCAGCACAATAAATCCCCATTACGAATGTCAGCAATACAATAACGGACAGTACAACAGAAAGTATTTTCACTTTCTCCACCCCTTCCTGCGCAACAACTTCATACACCAGTCATAAGGCATCAACACGAGCACTTGTACGCACACATAACCGATACATACCCAAAACATAATCTGCAAGATGTTTTCAATAGTTAAGGTACCAAGATGACCAAGGTTCAACTCTACGTTCGGCACTTCGCCAAACAAAGGAAACAATTGCTGATTAATCCAATCCCATAATCTCATTACTTCACCGCCTTCCAAATAAAGGTTACGACAACGCCAATTATAGCCATACTAATTAGCACCTTCATTGCAGTAGCCATTTGAATACCGAATACTTCGAAACTCATCGCATTATTTACAAATTCCATAGGCGCTCTAAAAATCGCAGTAATAAGGTCCACAAGACTTGCAGATTGTGACCCGTCAAATGAACCTGCGTTGTAACCCTCATTATATGCTGCTTCAAGGTCAGCTTCTGTAATATCACTACCGCCATTTTCTGTGCCAAGTTGAAAGCTTTGAGGATTCACATTAATTTCGTGAATAAAGTTAACGCCTCTGGATAACATCAATGTTGCATTACTGTTAAGCATTGAGTTTGATATAAATCCAAATCGTACTGTAGTATCCTGTGTAACTTGTCTTGCTGTACCATCAATATTCACTGTTACGTACGCAACGCCATCTAATACTCTAATTTGCAATCCGTTGCTTTGCGAACTATAAACACCAGTCTTTGTGCCGTTAAATTGCCACGTATAATAATTACCGCTGGTGCTACTCCAAGAGTAAGTATAACCTGTAAGGCCATAACCATAACTATAGTCTATGCCCTCATCGTTCTCCCAAACGATACACCAATACATCTCTGTCGAGTACGAATTAGCTATATTTGATGTAGGATAGGTTGCATTATACGCATCACCATTTTTTACACTCAACCTACCTCGATACCACAACACAGAGTCTGCCAAAGAATTTGGCTCGTCAAAATACCCACTCTCATTCATCAAGTATTGCAAAGGGTCGTATCTTACATCATACCCGATACCTAATATAGTATGGAGTTTTACTACATTCTCCTCTACTATCATTGCAAACACTGGAATTGCCATTACAACGAGCAAAGCAACGACCGCAACTACTGCGCTAACACGTGCGATAATCTTATTTCTTTTTTGTTTCATTTCTTTTTTCCTCTCTTTTTTTAATACTGATAAACCCCACCCCACTTTGTGGGATGGGGTTTTTTTTTAACCTGCTCTATGAGAACTGCCCTTAATCATTGCGAACATACGCCACAGGATAGCGGCCGCAAGGGAAATACCTGCGATGGTAAAAATGAACAGGATGAGGGGGTTAAAGGTAGTTGTTGCTACACCATCTTCATATACATAAAGCAATCTTTTAAATGCTTCCGAAAGGCCACCACTCAAACCAGTCATTACCTGCGTAAAGGTATCGAAAATAGTTGTTACAAGTTGTCCCACAGTTTATTCCTCCTTTTTAAAAATTTTATCTACATCACCAAAGCGGTTATAGATAATCTCAACTGTATCGCCTACTGCGATATCTGCAACATTTGTTGTCTTTTGCTTAATACTGTCTACTGCGCACCCCTCAACGCCTGCTTCCTCGAACAACACATTGATATATGTGTTGTCATAGTCTCCATGTTGCCAAGTGCCGTTCTTTCTCTTTTTTCCTACAACTTTTGCTAACATACTTTTTTCTCCTTTTTTTTAATTGTTTAGTAAGTCGTATATATCAACACAACCTGTGTCAATATCAATCATGCGTACATTGCGATATGTATCGTTTTTGAATTCAGCTCTATTAAAGCCGCTTGATTGGTGATAAACTACATCTGCCGCCTCTTGGAATACGTTTCGATGGTACAAGTAATTTTTACCATAGTTTCGCACCAAATCTATTTCAGGCATTCCTGCCATCACTCTTTGTAGTATATCGTATGTTTCGTCATATGAATTCCGTTTGTCTACAATGTCGAACAGTCCGAAGTCTTTTATCTCGGTTCTATCATAAACGTGCTTCTTTTCGATAACCGATGCATAGTCACTATGCGTGAGATATTCATACATTGAAATCGTATCGTCTAATATTTCAACGAATGTATTTTGATTGCTTTTCAGTTTTACCCAATCAAACCACTTTAAAATTTGATTTTCTGTCCAAGAAGAATAAGTTCTAACCAACAAATGAAAATGTGGCTCTGCTTCGTCTTTGTCGTGTTTAATGTAAGCAAACGCCCTAATACTCGTTTGATGCTTTGACATCGTGGTACAAAGTTCTTTTTCACTTGCGTAGGTCATAAACGAGAAATAACGACTTTTTCTCACTTTGGACTTTTTTCCCTTGTTTTTCTCACTTTTCGAGAATGTTTCTAAATTCTCATTTACCGATGCTTTTGCTTTGTTTTTCTTCATTTTTCTCTTTTTTTCTCCTTTACGTTGTTTCTCCTTTTCTCACTTTTTACGCAACCCTTGTTAGACGCGGTGAGGGTTGCGAGGGTGCGGCCGCCCTGCGGCGGCCGCTTGGCGGTGCAACGCACCGCAGGGGCGCGTTAGGGGTT
>JAZQXF010000076.1:0-5314 GCA_045632725.1 Candidatus Nanosyncoccus sp. | reverse complement strand
GCTACTATTGGCTCTGCCGCCTCACCAAGAGCCGCTAAACCCTCAGTTAAAGCCGCCTGCGCCTCATTTGCCGTTAATACGCTTGCGGCGTTCTCTTCATAATTTGCGCTTGCCTCACTATATAAGCCGTTAAGAGTATTGCGTATTAAAGCCTCTCTCTCTGCCTCGGAGTTACATAAAAATAGGCTGTCTGCAAACTCGTCCTCGTTTACGCCTGCCCAATTAAGCGCATCCGCAAGTGCGCCTGTAATCTCTCCTGTTTTGGCTGTCTCGTTTGCCGCCTCGGTTAAGCTCTCAATAGGTAAGCTGTCACCGAACGTAGCATAAACGCCTTGACAGATATTAGCCCACTCGGAAAGCTCTTTCTGATCTGTTGTTAATTGCGCTAAGTGGTTAGCCGCCTCGGTTGCTTGTCCACTATCTCCAAGCACTCTATACAAATCGTTATATGTTGTTTTTGCCTGCTCTGCGCTTGCGCCTGCTGTTTGGAAAGCTGACACTAATTTAGCTTGCTCGGCTCTGTATTCTCTTGTGCTTTCCGCAAGTCCTACTAAAGCCGCCGCCCCTGCCGCAATAGCTCCTGCTGTTGCTTTCATTGCTGTACCTACAGCTTTGCTTGTTGCGCCTGCCGCCTTGCTAAACTTAGAAAATGAGCTTTCCCCTTGCTTGCTCATGTCCTTTATCTCATCTTGCGCCGCCTGCAAATTTTTCTTTAGCTCCGCTATCTCTGCGGATATAATTATTTTTAATTCTTCATTCAATTATTGCTTGCCCCCTTATACTTCATGTTATGAGCATTTGCAAATTGTTTGAACCTAAGCGCAGATAATTCTGCCTGTTGTATGGCTTTCTTTTCCTCTAAGTCCTCTGCATTAAATAAGGTTGAATAAGCCTCGGCTATGCTTGGGAGCTTATTAGAGGCATTATAAATGCGTGCTACACTACGCCCTATCAAGTCAGCTAAGGTATAATCAAAACTTGCTTGCTCTTGTTGCTGTGCCTGCTTGCGCCTGTTGTAGCTTTTAATGGCTCTTTCTACCTCTGCAAGAGTCATGCTCCAAAAGTCGCTCTCCGATATCCCTATATCTAATGCATTATCTAACCATTGCCATACATACTCTGTAAAAAGTTTAGGGGAAGAGGGCGCAACCTCTTCCCCCTCTATTAGTTTTTTGCCGTTTCCTCTTGAATAAGCCCCGACACCTTATAAATATCTACTATAACCTTAATAAAGTCTGTCATAGTATGCCCATCTGCTAACCATTCATCATAGATATCATAAGTATCATTTAATGTAATACCATGATTATACTGTTGCAATGCCGCATGCAGTATTTGCACCATAGTAGTAATAGGCGGTATTGTTTCCCCTGTGCCGAATATTGCAAGAGGGTTACAGCCTATAGCTTTTTCAAGAGCCACTATTGCCCTTGTTGAGAGTCTTAATTTATACTCTTTATTGCCTGCGCTAAAGTCAATATACATCATTTATTTATTTCTCCATTTCTTTTAGTAGTGGAGAGTGGAGAAAAGCTCTCCACTACTCCCCAATTGGGTTATATTAAGTTGCGCTCTAAGTCCATTGCATTTCTGAGCTTGGCTTAATTGCTAAGGTATAAGTAAGTGCGGCATTAACGCCTACACCATCAAGCTTTACTGAGCATGTGCCGCTAAATGTGCATGTCTCTTCATCGGGGAGTGTAACTTTCCAAGTCGTATTTGACTCGGCAAGCCCATTAAGCTCTGCAAATTGCTTACCATCATAAAGAAATTTAAATGCTAAGCTATCCCCATAGTTTTTAATGCCGCTTGTATACATGTGTGCTGAGTCCGCAAGAGTGGTAATTTCTATTGACTCAGCATCACCGCCAAGCTCTGGTATTTCTTGTAAATTGGTTAATTCCTTAAACTCGCCTGCGCTAAGTCCATATGATAATTTAATTCCTTTAGAAATAACTGCCATTGTCTGATCTCCTATCATTTAATAGTTTTCAAGTGCTATGCACTCATAAGTTAATATCTTTTGTATCATTGCGGAATTGTTGTCGTAAAGCTCACCGCTTGCAATTCTCTTAAATCCAAGAGGGCGCAATACTACATCAATCTGCAATGCATATGTTTGTAGCTCTGCTATATCATTGCCCCATACTTTAACTTGATAATTAATGCGGCTGTAGCCTATTGTGTCCCCACTCTCAGCCATATAATTATTAGTCTCCATATAACTAATACATGGCGTATCAATACCGCTATGCAAAGTCATTTCGTAGTATGTTGGCAATACTACATTAAGAGCCGCAACAAGTTTTGTATTATAATCAATCATTGTTTTAAGCTCTCCATTAGTATTCTTTTAATTTTCTCTCTATTTTCATGTAGAGCAGGGCGCATATAAGGGTGCGGCTTCATTCCGCTTGTGCTGTGCCATTTGCCTTTATCGTCTTGATAATTCCACGGCACATCTTTGCGCCCTTGCTCTTCCGCAAATAAGCCTGTACCAAATTCAACATAGGGCGCATATTCAAGAGGCGTATATACTACCCCTATAAGCTCTGTGCCGTCTGTATCTAACTTGCTTGTTATACTGCGCCTAAGCTCTCCATTGCCTTTAGGTGCTTTTTTCTTTGCCTCAGCCTCTACAAGTGCGCAAGCCTTATTTATTGCCGCCTCTTGCTTGCTTGTGTCATATAAGCCCTCTAAACGCTCTAAAATGTCCTCTAAGCCATCAAAGCTAATATCATTACTCATAGCTCTTGCAAATACACTTGCTTATATCTGCCCTTTGTATTAACGTAAAGCACTTTTAAGCGTGTATCTCCATATTGCAAAATATAAGTATCATTTATTGGCGCAAGAGTTAAGCCTATATAACTACAATCCTTGTATTTAATATTGTCTTGTGTAGATTGATTTAGCACATTAATAGCCATCTTTATACTACCTATTGGAATAGCGTTTTTAGAGGGCATTTGCGCCTGTCCGTAGGCATTAGCCTTGCCGATAGTCCAATAGTCATAAAAGCGCATATCTGTATTAATCATAGTATCTTTACCTTGCGCTTTCGGTTTAATACTGCAATTATCTCTTGTGGGTAGCCATCTATATAGCTCTCACTTACACCGCTAAAACCTTGACTTGCTAAGCCCTCTGTATTCTGTCTATTGAGCTTTATTTTAGCTATCTGCATAGCCATTAGCTCTAATGTGCTATCTAAATCTCTCTTGCAATACTCTTCTACCTCTGCGGCGGCTATCCGATACGCTAAATCTATTTGCGCATCTGTGTAATTGACGGCGGCATCACCTAAAAGTATCTTTATCTGATCTGTCATTATTAGCCCCCTGTTTTATTTATGGGCAAGGGGATATTGCGCCCCTTGCCGCTTTAGTCAATTAGGCAGTTTTCTTAATCTCGCAAACCTTTGTAGCATCTACAAGAGCGCAAATGTAAGCCGCTCTAAGGTAAACGCTATTTGTGCGTGTGTCTGCATCTCTGTCTTGCTCTACTTCAACATCCTTTTTCATGAAGAGCTTAACAGCCTCATTAGTCATAACGTAAGCCGCATTAGTAAGTGCATTAGTAGCAATTACAGGGAGTCCGCAAATCGTTCCCACCATGCCATTGTAAATAACTTCTCCCATTTTAGCCGCCTTATAGTCCTCGTCCTTGCGTAAATCTGCTTTCCATGCATTAGGAATTACAATAAACAGCTTGCTTTCATCCTCAATATTAAGCTTTGCGATACCATCCACAATAGCATCATAGCCAAATGTTGCCGCACTATGCTTTACAGTAGCCTTTGCCGCCTCTGTAATAAAGTCTGCTGTCATTTTGTTTACCATTACTTGATTAGCACCCTTTAACATGCTATCTACAATGGTGTTATCTTTCATAAAATCCTCGTCGGTATAGTCAAAAGCTTGCTGTACCATCTTTACAGTATAGTCTGTGCCTGTGTAAGCAATAGCACCTCTGTTTGTATTGCCCTTGCCTGCGGCTACTTCCTCTGCTGTGCCTGTGTAGGTATAAACATTAATTGTCTTTGTCATTCCTGCCTCTTGCGCTAACTCTGTGTCAATAGTCATAAGTGAGCGAGTATTTACGGCAGTAGTAAGTAAGTCTTTTGCCTTTGCTTCAATAACCTTGTTATTAAATACTGTATTAGCCATTTTATAGCCCCCTATTAATTAAATAATTTGTTGTATAGCTCGGGTTGCTCTGCTAAGAGCTTGTTAAGCTCTGCAAGCCCCATTTTTTTAACTGTCTCTTTTGTAATTTCGGCTGTGCCGCTTGTGTTGCCCTTTGGCGCACTTCCTGCAAGTCTCTTTTCTACCTCTGCTTTTACTGCCGCCTTAAAGAGCTTATCAAGTTTATCTATATTAGCTTGGCTTGCCTCAATATCATCTGTAATATTAATGATATCTGCAAACTCTGCGCTTAAACCTCTTGAAGATAGTACCGACTTTAATTCACTTTTATTTTGCGCTATATGCATCTGCGCCACTATTTCCTCTAATTCTGCTATGCGGCTATCTTTCTCGGCTTTCTCTCGCTCGTCTCCATCAAGCTTTGATAAGCTTATTTTCTTCTCATAGTCTGCCTTTTGCTTTTTTAATGCGGCTGTTACTCTTTTGTCACTTGTACTTTGCACAAGTGCCATTACTTCCTCTTCCGTATAGAGTTTAACGTCCTCTGCGCTCTGATCTGTTACTGTGTCTGTGTTTTCAATATCGATATTGTTTGTAATGTCTGCCATTTTTTCTCCTATAAGTTGTAGCCTTGCGCTACCCCTTTTATTAATTTTATTTAGTTGTTTATTTAACGCCTAACCCCTACATAAAAGGCAGTTTATAATTAATCCTCAACAAGAGGAATAATGCAACATCTGCATCTTGGATGTGCAGGTATTGGAACGTGTGCGCCGACAGGGTAAACCTTTTCATGCAGTTTGCCGCATGTCTCGCATCTGCGCTCGTCCTCGTCTGCCCATATCTGTACTTGCTGTATGCCGTAGTCTGTATAACGCTGTTGCGCCGCTTGTGTCTGTATGTGTGCAAGCTCTGTGCGTACAAGCGCATCTGCACGGCTGTAGCTAACATTAAACCGCTCTTGTAATGCGTTCTTTAAGTCTGTGCTTTTCTTTCCTGTTGTCACTACATTTATAAGCTCTTCATTTAATGCATCTGCTAATAGCTCTGTATTTTGCCAAATTCTTGCGCTCCATGCTTTACCATCTGCGCACCATATTTGATTTACCATTTGCTGTACCGACTCTGTACTAATAGTATTAAAGGCTGTAGAGCCTATAGGCACA
>JAZQXF010000075.1:0-63757 GCA_045632725.1 Candidatus Nanosyncoccus sp. | reverse complement strand
CCTCCTCCTACGCGTACCACCTATACTTCTCTTCCACGGCTCTGGGCCCAGCGAATCGCAGCTTCCGTAACAGCGGAAGGTCTGTACGTTGTCTCTCCCGCTAGAGGCTCCGCTCTCCCTAAGAAGTTTCTTCTTCCTTCTCGCGACTTCCATGTGAAGAAAAAAAGCTCCAATGCCTATAACAGCATAGGGAAACAATCGCAGATAAAGGAGGAAGAATCTCGGTGGGAGAAATGCAAAAATTCTAGGTTCTTCGTAAGAAAGAACCTAGAATTTTTGCGAAAGAAAAAATTTTTTTATATAATAATGTGGGGGTCATCAGTGGAGAATCGTGGCGTTTTTTAAAAAACGCTGAAATGAGGACTAGACCTCACTAAGGATTACTGCAATGATGGTACATGGAAGTCGGATAGGCCCACTTCATAAAAATGGAGTTCAAGATAACCCAGATACCCAAGGGGTCTGGTCAAATAATAGAGGTCTACAAAAACCGCTTGTTTGGCGTTTATTCGTTCGGGCAACCTGAATGGCACTACCCTGTACAATTTCGGAGCTAACGGGAACTACTGGTCTAGTACGGTGAATTCCCCCTCCAACGCGTACAACCTAAACTTCAATTCCACGGAACTGAACCCAGCGAATCGCAACAACCGTAACAACGGAAGGTCAGTGCGTTGTCTCTCCCGCTAGAGGCTCTGCTCTCCCTAAGAAGTTTCTTCTTCCTTCTCGCGACTACCTTGCCCCCAACCATTTAATGTTAAGTTTATAAAACTCAACATTAAGTTTCATAAACTATATATTATATTTTTTATTTTAAATGACTGTCCCGCATATCATCCAGAATTTGTCGCATATTGCGGCGATGTTTTTTGTCTTTAAATTCTTGATACAAACTAAAGTCGTAACCATATTTATTGAACATATACTTCACATATTTGTCAGCATCGAGATGCTCCAGAAAGCCAAGGTACGAAATTAAAGTCTCATCCTTAATCTCGCCGGTACTAAATTTGGCGAGAGAACGCTTAAATTTGGCCTGGATGCGATTCGAAGGATATAGGCAATGTGGATAAATACGCGCACCCAAGAATGGCACGCCTTTATAAATAGATTGGCAATAACGTTTCTTAGGATGCATGGTGAGCTCTAAGTTATTTTTCAAAAAATCTTCTATAAGCTTATTGTCCGCCTTGGTGCGCTCGTAATCGCGGATATTGACTATGCGGATAATGTCATCCACATAGCGGCCATAGTAATCATAGCCTAAATCAAATTTAACAAAACGATCAAGCTGATCGAGGTAAATATTGGAAACTAGCTGTGAAGTTAAGTTACCAATTACGATACCTCGACCAGGTGGCCTAGTATAGAGACTCTTTTCAGGCGGCAAAACTTCCCAGTCACGAACAGTACCGCGGCGATGGGATTTCTGAACCGGATCATCAAGCAAAATCTGATGCCAAAGAAAATAACAAAGTTTGTAAAGCTCGCAACCTGCAGCATTGTCCACATAATTAGCAAATTGATGATCTAATCCCCATTTAACTCTAGCTAGAAGCTTCTCCCTAGGTAGTGACATAAAGTAGCCACTAATATCTATTTTTATAATAAAGGCATCTTCGGTAAAATTACGCGAAGCAAGTTGCATCATCCTTTGTACGCGCTGAATAGCATAAAGTGTGCCTTTATTCTCACGACAACTATAAGCATCGGGAATCAGGCGGCGATCCCACCATCCACCCTGCATTCTATATAAGAAGTGATGGATGATACGGTCGACAAAAGGCGCCGCAAAAATCTCACGAATCATGGGCTCGTAAACCACAAACGAAATGGATGAGCTGGGCTGATAGTAACGCTCGAGAATAGCATCGGCGAGATGAATAATATTCTCAAACCAATTTTCATCGTAACGATGTTCATTAAAAGTCTTGAGCTTGTTCTTACGAGCCTCGCGAAAGGAATTAGCGAGTGCACGAATCAGCCAGCCCCTAAGCCCATGAAGCTCGATGTGCCGAATAATACGATCAAGATCAACCGGCTGCGTAATCAGCTCCTTTTGACCCGTTACGACTTAGCTTCGATGAGATTTTGATTTGCAAGTCGATGCGGTCGCGGATGAGATAAATATTTTCACTAAGGCTAGCGATAGTCTCGAGACTAAGCATTTTAATATCACTGAGCACCTTAATCTGAACAATGAGACTAAGCACATCTTTACGCATAGTATCGAGGAGTATTGCAACTTCTGGGGAAGAAGCCTGTTTAACCATAGTGAGGCGATGATAATTAGCTAGCAATGCATCGGCGAGCCGAACAATAATAACACCGTTAGTGTGAGCACTAAGCTTGTCTAGGCGATTATTGCAAAGACTATGTAAGCGAATGGAAAGCGCAACCAGGAGCTGGTGCAACTCTGGATCTAGATTGTACGCATCGGTGGGAGTAAGATTGTTGGCCCGGCGAGCTTTCTCCTCCTGCCATAATTTCCGAATGCAATCGGCAGTAAAAGTCTTATTTAAACTAAAGATTCTGATGCCATTATTATTGCTTTCTTTCTGATAGAGTTTAACTTTTTTAAGATTATCGCGAAGGTGGTCGATCCCTAAGGTACGGATATAGCCTATGTCATATTGATCATAAAAGCTTAGTGTATCGGCAAAAAATTTAGTCTTAGAATTTAGCTTTTTACATACTTCGTAATAGTAAATGAGAGCGGAATGCTCGGCAAGCTCGTGCCAATCCGAATTACCATTACATGGGATAAGATAAATTTTATTATAGTTTTGTGATTCGTATTTTTTAAGCTTTCGTTTCAACTCGCGATATTGCCTGATACTGGTAGCCATAATTTTCTCCATTACAATTATAATACTTAAGCGGTATTTTGTGATACGATAGATATATGAAAATAGCAGTTTTAGGTGCAGGGGCGTTCGGTACGGCGCTAGGCGGAGTACTAGCCGACAAAGGTTATGATATCGACTATTACGATTCGAAACTAGAGCGGGAGACTCTTTCTGATGTATTAAGTCATGCAAAATATATTGTACTATGTATACCATCCAAGGCGGTGCCGCATTTATTGCCATACTTGCCTAAAAATAGGCCGATGATTGTCGCCACGAAAGGGATTTTATCCGCCAAGACTTTTGCGGAATTTAAAGATTATATGGTGCTAAGCGGGCCTGGCTTTGCGGATGACATAAAGGCAGCCAAAAAGACTAAGCTCACCGCCACGGATGGAAGAATTATAGAATTATTTAGTACAGATTATTTGACCTTTGACTTTACCGATGATAAATGTGGCGTACTGATGTGTGGGGCACTAAAGAATGTCTATGCCATTATGGCAGGACTAAGGGGTCTGGAGCCCGATACTAGAGAGCACGAGGCGTATCTTAAAAGTGCAGCGCAAGAAATAAAGGAACTACTAGCCGCAAATGGCGCCCAGCCAGAAACGGTAGACCTAGTATGTGGACAGGGCGATTTAAGGATCACCTGTGCCTACCCTTCGCGAAACTATGAGTTTGGACAGATTCTTCGAAAAAATCCAGCGGCACAGCCAGAGAAAACGGTCGAGGGGGTGTCGGCCCTGAAAAGGATTAAACGCGGAGAAATTATAGTGCCAGATAATGCTATAATTTTGCACGAGTTAATGATGGAGAGTGACAAATGGGCCTAAATACCAAACAAAAGCAAGCAGTAGAATATCTAGATGGGCCACTTCTAGTATTAGCTGGGCCTGGCACCGGTAAGACACAGCTACTTTCCGAAAAGGTTGCCTACATCCTAAAAAACACCGACACCAGCCCGGAAAATATTCTGTGCTTAACCTTCACCGAGACCGGCGCCAGCAATATGCGCGAGCGTCTAAAAACCATCATCGGCAAAGATGGCTTGAAAGTAAATATTGGCACTTACCATGCTTTTGGTACAGACATCTTGGCACAGTATAGAAACTATGCAGAAGATTACGATAGGAAGCTAGATAGTGCCATAGATGAAGTAACACAATTTAAAATAGTGCGAGAAATTCAAAATAATCTACCAGGGCGAGATATTTTGCGGGGTGATAATGTAAAAGACATCATTAGCGTAATATCATCGGCAAAGTCGGCGGGGCTTTCTGCAAATGACTTAGCCAAAATCGCCGAGCAAAATTTAGAAGATTCGAAGGTACTATCAGAAGCCATTTCGCCACTTTTACAAAACATAGTACCACGTGCTTTTGAAGAATCATTTAATAAGGCGTATAAGCCGATTTATGATTTGCTGGTTAATTATGTTGATTCAGCTCCGATAATCACTACGGTGGAACGTTCAATCTCCGGATTAGCAAGAGATTTAAAGGAAGCCGTAGTGGAGGCCGAAGGAAATGGAAAAATAAAGCCATTAACAGCTTGGAAGGATAAATATTTCGAGAAGGATGAAAACGGCAATTATCGCCTGAAGGATCGTGTGGCGAATAAAAAATTGCTCAGCATAGCCAGAGTAATGGCAGAATATGATCAATATCTACGCGAAAACGGCTTGTATGATTTTGATGATATGATTCAGGAAGCGGTACGCGTGCTGCGAGATGATGCAGGCTTTCGCCTTACCTTGCAAGAACGTTATCAATTCATTATGTTGGATGAGTTCCAAGATACCAATCCATCACAATTTGCGATTATCAAACAATTAACCGATTATGAGAAGCCGATGATTATGGCGGTAGGTGATGATGATCAAGCTATCTACGAGTTCCAAGGGGCGCTTTCTACCAATCTAACAGATTTTCAAGAACACTACGCAGCCAATGTAATACCTCTAGTAGAAAATTATCGTAGCACCCAAGAAATTTTGGATTTTTCACGTAAAATCATTAACGAAGCGCCAGATAGATTTGCCGACAAGGAGCTGATTGCACACAAGCCGGAGCCCAAAAGCACACAAATTTACCGCCACGAATTCTTATCCTCCGATATGGAATATGATTTTATTGCCAAGGAAATTAATCGGCTAATCAAATCTGGTGTCAAACAAAGCGACATCGCAATTATTTCATATAAGACCAAGTATTTTATGCCACTCTTGCCGTACCTAAAGTCACATCCGGAAATTAAGATAGCTTATGAGAAACGCGATAACCTACTAGAAGATGAAGTGATACATGAAATTATCACCATTGCGAGATTTGTCGATGAAATTACCAACGAAAAAAGAGGCGACACTTCAATACTAGAAATTCTATCTTATCCATTCTTCCAGTTACCAATGTTAGAAGTAGTGAAGCTAGCCGGGCAAGCACGCAAAGACCACAAGGCTATGTTCGAAATGATGGGCGGCTCCGATAACGACAAGATTAAGCAAGTAGCCGAATGGCTAGCGAATCTGGTGGCAAAATCTTTTGCCGAGCCGTTGGAAATTATCTTGGATTACATCATTGGCGCAGCAGAGCTTGGTGGCTATCGTTCGCCACTTTTGGGATATTATACAGTTGATGACTACGAGGCATTTACACTATATGAAAATTTGGCATCTTTGCGTGGAAAGCTGAGGAAACATTTTGGCGAAAAGAGTTTGAAACTTGGTGATTTGATTAGTATGATAGATGACTACGAAGCCGCCGAGATGACCATCAATAAGACTAGCCCATACAAAGATGCCGATGAGGCAGTGCAAATACTAACTGCGCACAAAGCCAAGGGGCTAGAGTTCGAATACGTTTTCATTATCTCGGCCGACCATGTGGCATGGGGCAAGGGAAAGGGGAACAATAATCTGCTAGCTCTGCCAAAGAACTTGATGCAGATACGGCATACTGGCACCACGGATGGTGAAAAATTGAGAATATTATACGTAGCATTAACACGGGCCAAGAGTACTCTATGCATCACCAACTCTTTGCATGATTTTAATGATAAATCACCAGAGAGACTTGAATATTTCGATGAATATATAGATGGGGAGGCAGTAATTTCGCCACTAATACCAGCCGGAAAGGTGGATTGTCACTATGATGCTAGCGCGCCCGTTTCTTCCGATAAGACCGAGAATCTAAAACACTGGCTGGCACCGTATGTGAAGCTGACACCGGATATGCGCGCACTCTATCGCGAAAGAGTAGCGAATTGGCGAATGTCGGCATCAAGCCTAACCTCATTTATAGATATAGTATACGCTGGGCCGGTAGAATTCTTTAAGCGGCAAATTTTGCGAGCACCAAGCGAGCCAGAGACAGAAGCCCTAGCCTTTGGCGACTTAATTCACAGAACTTTCGAAGCGGTCACCAACCTAGGTATTTCGGATGCCGAGGCAATAGAATTTTTCCTATCAGAATTAGAGAAAAAAGAATTATCTCAGGAAACCTTGCAAAAGATTCGCGAAAAAGGGCCGGCAGATTTAGCCATATCCTTGGCGAAATTTGGTAAAATTCTGCGCCAAGGCAAGGCGGAGGTAGACTTAGCGCCTGAAAAACTATCTATAAATGGCGTACCAGTAACTGGGAAAATTGACCATATATTAATAGATGATGCCGCAAAGACTATCGAAATCTACGATTTCAAAACCGGTGGATACCACAAAGAAAAATGGAGCTCGCATGCAACACTATATAAATATATGTTGCAGCTCGGATTTTACAAATTACTACTTAATAATTCGCCAACTTATTGTAAATACAAAATTGAGCGTGCACATATCCTATTCGTAACGCCAGATAAAGATGAAGAAGTATATGATAAAGTTTACGATTTTAATGATAATGATGAAAAAACTTTAATAAACTTAATGCAAGCTATATATAATATGGTGGAAAGCTTAGGGTTTATGGATGATGCGGAAATATTTGTTCCAGCAAATAATACGCTAGGAATTAAAGATATTCGAGAATTTATTGAACTAGTGCTTGCAAAAAATGAAAAAAAGTCGTAAAATGTCCATATTATGCTACGATATATTGCTATATTGTGGCAGTACATTTTTTTGAAAGGGGTGAGAGTATGAAGAAAATTGTCACTTTGACATGGTCCTGTCCAAGGTGCGGAAAACCGTTTCTCACAGAACAAATGATGTGGTTACATTATATGCACTGCGGCAGCGGATACGGATTTCGTTTTGGGTATAATTTCGGGCGCTTCATGTGAATACAAGACATTTTTTGTTTTTCTACCTCCCATCTACGGCAAGGCTTTTCGGAGTCTTGCCATTTTTTTATTTCTGTGGTAGAATAAGAATAATTATGGCAAAGAAGAATAATACTAAGAGAAAATTGGTTGGGCTCGTGTCTGAAGAGTCTGGCGTTCGCGCTTACTACACCAAGAAGAATACGATGAATACTCCTGATAAGCTATCCTTAAAGAAGTATGATCCAGTTCTCCGTAAGCATGTTCTATTCGTAGAGACTAAGAAGAACCTTGGGCGAAACGAAGTGAAGGAAAAGAAGCGTTAAAAATCATCATTAGAGCTTTCAGTCATAAAGAAAAATCAGAAGCAATGCAGCATAATGAGATTTAGACCAGATTTGTTTGCGTAATTATTACGACTCAACAATGAAAAAATCTCCCGAATTTTAAGGAGATTTTTTCTTGACTTGTGTCGTAATAATTACAGGCAAACAAGTCCGAGCTGCATTGCTTCTGGTTTTTCTTTATACAATGAAAATGGGGCAAAATAGACTGACTAATGGGGGGATACCTTTTTGATAAAACTACCCTCTTAGCGATAATCTATATCCCATGTCGCGAAGGACATTTTCAAAGTACATAAAACTTTCGTATGGCGAAGCATAGGCTGAAAAGTAGGCGTGCACATCGCCATCGTTCCAATACTTGGTACACATAGAATACGGATGATCGCTTGTGGTCATATAGCGCCAGCTTTTAATAAGATCCTGATCCTTTGTGGCAAGAATACCTTCACGCATTGTATACAGATCATCCATAGCTGAAGTCTGCATGGAATTAGAAAGCCAGGCAGACAAATCACGCTCGGTATCGGCCCAAGTAACAGTCTCCGGCATAGAGATTTCATCAATAGGCTTATTCACCCTACAGGCCTCGGACACGGTGAGAAATTTATTCTCATACTCGGCTAACCAACTACCAATAAAATGATCTATGAAACTAAAAATGCCCGTGTCAGCCCACTGGTGCTCGCCGAAAGTTTCAAAATCCATGAATAGATTAATGAGGTTGCCACGCAAACATTCCATATTGAGCCAATTTTGGTATTTTGGCACGGTGAGTGGCCATTCACTCCAATTGTGATTTGAGAAGCGAAAGGCAACATCATCAGAAAGATGATAATTTTTTAACAATAATTTTAAATGCTGGCAGCCAGCCGGGCGATAGACATAGTTGGGGCTACGCCAGCCGAGGATCTTATCCCAACCTTCGGCCAAGATGCCCTCATAGCCCTTTTCTTCAGCCCAGTGCGCCAAGCTATCATTATAAGCCAGCTCGGTATTGCGAAATACTTTAGGCGTAACGCCGAAAACTTCTTGAATCTTGCGGGAATGTTGGTCGACCTGAGCGTTGAATTCATCTAGGTTATAGAAGAAAGCTAGCGAGTGATAGTAAGTTTCGCCAACGATTTCAACCTGGCCCCTTTTAACCATGCGGCGAATCTGGGCGATTAACTCTGGAGCCCATTTCTCGGCCTGGTCAAGCCAAGTACCCGTAATAGAAAAGGAAACTTTGAATCCTGGATGCTCTTGCATCTTTTTTTCGAGTAAATTCAGCATCGGGCGATAAGATTTGTCGGCAACTTTTTTAAAAATGCGTTCATTGGACTGGCGACCATTATAATTGTCCTTAAAATAATTAGAATCACTACCAACATCGAAAATAGAATATTCGCGATAGCGAACTGGCTGATGAATGTGAAGATACAAACAAATCGCTCGCATCCTAATCAAACACCTTATGCTTCATGGATTTATTATAAATCTTCAAACATTTTTTCGCAACTTGATTCCAAGAAATCCTACGGTATTCGTGTTCAACATTATGAATTAAAGTTTCACGTAGTGCAGGATTGTCTGCTACGGCTAGGATTTCATCGGCGAGTTTTTGTTCATCCCAGAAGTCATACTTGAGCGCCGACCAAATAATCTCGGACACACCAGATTGCTTAGTAAGGATGAGGACATCACCATGGTGCGCTGCCTCTAGGGCGGTCAAACCAAACGGCTCAGAGATAGAGCTCATGACAAATATATCGGAAACTGAATAAATATCGCGGAGCTTCCTACCACGGATAAAGCCCGTAAAAATCACATTTTTAGAAATACTAAGATCAGCAGAAAGATTAATTAGCTCGTTACGCTCCTCACCATCGCCGGCAAAGACAAACATTAGCTTAGGATTCTTCGAAAGTGCCATAGCAGCGGCGCGCATAAGATTATGCAAACCTTTTTGTACAGTAAAACGCCCTACAGTAGAAACAATTGTCCAGCCAGCAGATTTCATTTTTTTTAGGTAGCTATAAGAATCTTGATTGAAATTATATTCTATCGTATCATAATTTTCATCAAGAGAATTATAGACTACATGAATCTTGGATAATGGGATATGGTATTTCTCATGGATGATACGCTTGGTAGCTTCGGATACAGCAATAATTTCATCAGCAAGCATCAATCCCTCGCGCTCCACCTCATGAATTAATGGGTTACCATAGTGCATACCGGCGCGATCAAACTCGGTAGCATGAACATGGGCAATAAGTGGAGTCTTGAACTTCTTTTTGGCGAGAATACCCGCCTCGTAGGTAAGCCAGTCGTGCGCATGTACAACATCCGGCTTGAATTGCATTAAATATTTCTCGACAAATTCACAATAAGATTTCTGGACATCACGAATAGAGACCAGTTCCGATTTGTTAGCGGTAGGAATGATTTTTTCTAGTAGATGTAGCGATTCGTAAGCGCCGCCACCATAGCGATAAATTGGATCAAGCTGAGTGGCAGACAGAACTTTCATGAATTTAATCTCTGGATGCTCGGCCTCGTAGGGAACCACAAAATCAATCTCGGCCCCTTGGCTGGCTAGCGCACGTGCCATATTGAGACAGGCCACACCAAGACCTCCGCTATTGTGCGGTGGCAGTTCCCAGCCAAGCATTAGTATTTTCACCTTTCCATTGTAACATAAAAAACAAAAATACACCATTTGGGGATTTAAGAGCGCTCGCCCAGGCTTATGATTCTAAATAGTACATTTTTTGTTTTTGTGGGGTTTTATGTTAAAATAGAAGTGGGAGGATGATAGGGGTGTAGCTCAGTTGGTAGAGCAGCGGTCTCCAAAACCGCGTGTCGTGAGTTCAAGTCTTGCCACCCCTGCCACATATATGGTACAATGAGAATATTATGGAAGGTAATAAATCTAAACTGAGAGCGATACTGGTATTCGGTGCGCCAGGAAGTGGCAAAACTACTTTTGCAGAAAAGTTCGCGAAGAAATTCAATCTTGCGCATTATAATTTAGATGAGATTCGGGAAGAGTATGACTTCTCACATGAGACAGTCCTAGCCATATTAGAAATTATTACAAAGGCAAAGCAATCCATCGTGATAGAGGGCGAGCTAAAGACAGAGAAAGACCGCACTGAGATTCGCAATATTTTACGTGGTCAGGGTTACAAGCCTACCTTGGTGTGGGTGCAGACAGATTTTACCACCATCAAGATGCGTCTACGGTCACGTTATAAGACTATCAAGAAAGCTAAGGAAGTTTATGATGCAGCGGTAGCAGAAATAGAAGCGCCCGCTGATTTTGAGCGCCCGATTATCCTATCTGGCAAGCACACTTTCGAAACACAAACCAAGCATGTACTAGCTGGGCTAGCCAAAGCGCGCTAGTATTTTTCTGATGATCATTAAAGACAAAGAATTCGGTGAGATAATCGTACGTAAGAGCCCGTTGGCCCGGAATGTTAAGTTCTCAATTTCTACATCCGGAAGGTTGGCGATGTCGGTGCCAGCCTACACCTCGGATTTTTTAGCAAAGCGATTTTTGGAGCGTAATCGCAAAATGGTTCGAGAAAAGCTACCGCTTAAGAATCCCGATGAGCAGCGATCACGCGATTATCAAAAGAAACAGCTGATGAAAAAAGCTAAAGAATATTTGCCATATAGGCTAGAATATTACGCAAAATTGTATGGTTATAGTTACGAAAAATGCAGATTGACTCACGCCAACACTAGATGGGGAAGTTGTTCTTCAAACCGCACAATCTCTCTAAATATTGGGCTTATGAAAGTACCCGAGGCGCTAAGGGATTACGTAATTTTACACGAGTTAGCGCATCTTAACCATATGGATCATTCAAAAGCTTTCTGGGCAGAAGTGGGCAGTCATGACAAAAACTACAAAGTACATGAGAAAAAGCTCAAATCATTTAGCCCAGCAATTTAGTATATAAAGTTCTTGGCATTTTTAATGCTTGTGCTATAATGATAGCAAGGAGGAGAGTGTGGAGCTTAAAAAACGGTTAGATTTAAGAACTGTTTTGGTGGGTTTGTATGCCGTGGTTTTGGTGGCTTTTGTGATTTTTGGACTACAGCCAGCCGAGGCGGTGCAAAGCTATGAAGTTTCGGCAGAGCTAGCTATTCCAAGCATCGGCCTGGTTTCCGATGTGGCGACTTTACAACTAGAGGATCATGAGCTAAAGACTCCAGACCGCATCGTAGGTAGTTACAGCAAATCCAAGAATAAGACTTTGCTAATCGGACACTCCAGTACTATCTTTCAGAACCTCAATAAAATTAACCTAGGTGATGAGATTTCTTACAATGGTAAAAGATATCAGGTAAAAAAAATTACTATCTCTAAGAAGTCCGAGATCGACATGAGTAGGCTACTAGCATCGGCCGAGCAAGATACTTTAGTCATCATGACATGCGCTGGCAATAGCCTAGGCAATGGGGATGCTACTCATCGATTAATAGTGACTGCGATATAAGTTTTAAACATAGACTTAAGAATTACAAACATAATGTTAAAAACTAAAATCTTAATATTATGTTCATAATTTTTCTAAGCGAACTGCGAAGCCACCACCTGGTGCTAGGTAGAGGTCCAAGGTCTCACCACGACCAACGTGTTTTTGCTGAATATGAATACCGAAAGGATTATCCCGATAGTGAGCATCATCACTATCTACGTAGATGGTAGCTTTGTAGGCGCCATCATCCAAAAAGTCTAGACCAATATGTACTCGGCGACCAATCTCATTCGTAACCCCACCAAGATACCAATCTTCAGAATCACGACTCTTGCGCGCTACTATGTAATATTCACCAATCTCGCCAAGTAACGGAATAGTACTCTCAAAACTAGTGGGTACAGCCCGAATAAATTCAAAGACTTCAGGAAAACGTTCTTCATAAATAAATGGGCGATCTGCGGCCATCTGCATCCCGGAATAAATCACTACAAAATAAGCAACTTGGCGAGCAAGAGTAGTAGCTATACGTTTAACGCTATTGGTTAGGTCGAAAATACCACTGGTGTAATCCATGCCACCTGCCAGCAAGCGGGTATATGGCAAAAAGCAAGCATGCGAAGGACTGAGTGCACCGCCTTCATATTCCTGCCCACGAGCGCCTTCACGACTGAGGAGGTTTGGCCAAGTGCGCTCAACGCCGGTACCCTTAATGGGCTCGTGAATATCCAGACAAATGTGATTTCTGGCGGCAAGCTCTACGGTCTTTTGATAATGCAGAACGCCGAGCTGCGAATGATGAAACTCACGGCGACCATTTATCATCATCATGCTACCAGCATAGCCGGTCTTAATATAATGAATATCATTAATAGCATAATAATTATATGCAGCCTCAAGCTGTTTTTCGTAATTATCAACAAACCCAACTGTCTCATGATGGCCAACTAGTTCAACGCCACGCTCGACTGCATAGTTTGCAACTTCTTCTAGGTCGAAATCCGAAGTGGCAATCGTAAACTTATTATTGATGCCATTTTCAAGCCAATTGCCTTCCCAACCTTCATTCCAACCCTCGATTAGAAGGCCAGATATGCCTAGCCTCGCGGCAGCATCGATATATTCTTTGGCGTGCGCAGTGGTAGCACCATGGCGTTCGCCCGGCGCCCAGGTCCATTCGCCTACATACATTGCCCACCAAATACCGATAAATTTGAGTGTCTTTACCCAGCTAAAGTCACCGGCAGGTGCATCGTTTAAAACATACATAATGCGATTAGCGGTAAGCTCAATAGCGGAATCGGCAATCATAATTAGGCGCCAAGGAGTCTGAAAGGGCAAGCTCACATGAGCCTTAGTGCCATCAGACAGAGGCGTAATGTCGGTGCTAAGGACATGGTCGCTATTTAATTTAATAGTCATAGAGCCATAATCATAAAGTGCAGCCTCATGAATGGCCAAATAGTAGCCGTTCGGCGTACGAAGTGTAAGCGGGGTATGCACTGAGTCCCTCAGCTCGTAAACTACGGTGCGCTCATAATTGTACTCGTAGCGATCCGGCTGATAGGCTGGAATCTTCCAGGCTGTGGTGTTGAGATTGACATTAAATTCGGTCAATTCATCCTTAATAGTAATGCGCTGGAACTTGGGCTGAGGAGGAACTTCGTAGCGAAAAGCTACACCATCATCAAATATGCGAAAACGCAAAGTAAGTATGCGGCTGGGCTCCTTCTTTTCGGCAAGATAGAATGCCGCTTCGGTATAATTATTGGCAATATAGTGATCCTCGCCCCATAACATCTCAATGGTTTCGGTATGTTTCTTAAGATGCATGCGAATGAGCCGGAGATTACTCCGAAGCGGCTCTTCGCCGCAAATTAGAAAGCCTAGCCGTGATGGTTTGATGATATTTTTATCATTTTTAAAAACAGAATAAGAAACCTGGCCAGATTTTAAAGCGAAACGACATCTAACTTGACCATTAGGAGATAAAATATCTTTCTCGAACTCATCTTTGGCTAGCCATTTAAACATAATCATTTTATATTATATATCATAATATATTCTAAATCTAATTTTTGAGCTGTTTCACTGCACGCAAGGAAATATCTTACGAATTTATTAACGGAAAATCTAGATTTCTGAATCTTCGATTTTCCTAAAATTCGTTCGATATTTCTTTGGTTTGTTCAAGGCTCCAAAAATTAGATTTAGAATATTTTTCATTGCTAAGTTGTATAAATTACGCCAAACAAATCTGGTCTAAATCTCATTATGCTCTGGAAAAGTCCTTACGATATGTAGTATATATTTTCTGAATCTTCGATTTTCCTAAAATTCGTTCGATATTTCTTTGGTTTGTTCAAGGCTCTAAAAATTAGATTTAGAATAGATTACTGTACTATGCTATAATATAAATATGGTTCGAAGAAGGAAAGGTCGAGCAAAACTATTCTTGGTGGGTTTATTGATATTTGGACTAATGTTTGGTGGGGCGTTCTTTGGGTTTCAGTTTTTTACCAAGACCGGCCTCTTTCGCGTGCCAGGCGTGGTATATTATGATGAAAGTCTAACAGCAGATGAATTAGCTACTCTCGAAACAATCTTCACAGAAGATGTTGACCTGGATAAAGATGTAAAAATTAGCGCGCAAGAATACACCGAGAAGCCAGAGCTGACTGGTGGGGAAATTCTATACAAAGTTTCTGTGCCAGTAGCGGATTATTACGATGCGCGAATGGATGTGAATGAGTTTTCCGATGAGGAATACGAGATGATCGCGGTAGAGGATTTGGACTTTACCAAGAAATTGTTATCCATGGATGAAAAATATTACCTGGATGACTTTGACAGTGGCGCAGTCTTTAGGACAATTAAATTCGAGTCAGAAAAATACGCTGAAGAAATTGCACCATTGGTAGAGCATGTCTTTACTACAGAATTTCCGGAAAAAGACAATGTCCTAACCATGGCCCAAACCGGAGTGACAGCGCTTTCGCGTGGGATGAACAGAAAACTCAATGAAGTTGGCGGAGATGCAACCTATTTCGCAGAAAAGATTAAAGATTACTTGAAGAAATTTGATCTAACTCATACTTCGAATGAATCCTCTTTTTCTGATATGGCCGGAGATAGAAATATTTGTTCGGATACACGTTTTATCGACACGCTTACAGCAATCGGCCTAGATATTGTAGAATTAACTGGAAATCATAATCAAGATTGCGGTGACGATGCGGCATTAGATACGATTGATATATACGAACAAAACAATATTAAAATAGTCGGCGGCGGCAAGACCGCAGAGCTAGCAGCTCAGCCATTAAATATAAATGAAAAAGGGACCGGTATTACTTTCTTGGCATACAATCTATCTACTGGCGGAGCTACTTATGATGATACGCCCGGTGCCAATCAATACTACGAAGAAAATGCCATCAGTGAAATATCGGCCGCCAAAGAACGTGGGGATTTTGTAATTATAGATATTCAGTATTATGAATGTAGTGCCTATGTTTCCGAAGAGGAAGATGCTACCTGCGACTTTGCGGATTCATCAGCTGGAGATCAAATAGGTTTCTTTCGTCATCTGATAGATCTTGGCGCCGACCTAGTAATAGGAACCAGCGCGCATCAACCACAGACATTTGAATTATACGGCGATGGCGCAATATATTATGGCTTAGGTAATTTATTCTTTGATCAAGTGTGGTGGCCCGGTACTACCAGAAGCCTAATCTTAGAACACTACTTCTACAAAGGGAAATTATTACAAACTCGGATTACGCCAACGGTTTATGATAATGATATGCAGACAAGGTTATTAGATAAGGGCACTGCAGAATGGTTCATCAGAAGGTTGTTAAGCGTACGGCCGTAAAGTATTCTGGCATCGAAGCTAATGTATTAACGGCGGCCTTACTGGCTATTTTGATGGTTGCCATGACTTTAGTGACTTATTACCTTGTAGCTGGATTAGGGGAAGAGACAACTGGCGTGGCGGAAAATATAACAGAACTCGGAGAAAATATACAAGAAAGTTCTGGAGAAGCAGAAATCGAGCAAGTGGATTTTCAGCCAATAATAGATGAATGGGCAAGTAGTATTGGTGGCAATAAAAGCGTACTGATTTATGATCTAGAGCGAGATGAGATAGTTGGTGAATATAATATGGATGCAAGTTACCATACAGCATCTCTATATAAATTATTTATAGTGTATGAAGGTTACCGCAGGCTAGAAAGTGGCGAATGGCAAGTAGATGAACCGGCCGGAACAACCGGACATACAGTTCTAGAATGTCTGGAGCTATCAATAAGAGAATCTTATTCACCTTGCGCGGAAACACTTTGGGTAAAGATAGGCTATGATAATTTGGACAGGATTATCGAGGCAGATTTTAAGATTACTAATTCTGATATTTCTTCTTTAATATCAAATGTAGGTGATATTGAAAAAATAATGAAATTGTTTTACACGCACCCAGATATTAAAGATGAGGCTTTGGTGGCACGGATGAAAGATTCATTTTTGAATCAACCTAAAACTAGCTATAATTGGCGACAGGGCTTGCCAAGTGGTTTTTCGGAAAAAATAAATGTCTACAATAAGGTAGGGTGGGCTTATAATGCAGAGGAAGAATATTGGGACCTTTACCACGATGCGGCGATTGTAGAATTTCCGGAAGAAAACCGACATTTTATTGTAGTAGTGATGACAGAGAAAGTACCGTACCAAAGTATTCGTAAATTGGGAACAAAGATAGAAGAAGCTTTTTATAATAATTAATAAGTACTGAAAAACTGCGACCAATAAGTCTTATAAGTGGAATCGATATCGAAAACAAAACCTACAGCTAGTTTGGTATACTCTGGGTTTAGAATGTTAGCGCGGTGAGATTCAGAACCCATCCAAAGAGCCACAACCGTAGCAGGAGACACAGCGGCATTACCAATGGCAAGATTCTCCCCGCTAACCCCGCCAGAATCCGGCACTGGACAAACGGTAGACCAACTACTGCCATCCGGCCGAGTATGAGCATAGAGTGTCATTGATTCGCTGGCGCGAATGCCAGCAGCATCATTACAAGTATCACCCCATGCTAGCTGACTGAGATTGTTCTTGATGCGAATCTTATTAACTAAAGTTAAAACCTCGTATTCCCACTGCTTGACCGGAGGCTCTACTACGGTAACCGTAATAGAATCCTTGCGCAAACCATCGTATGTGCCAGCAGTGATGGTAGTGGTGCCGGTGCCTTTAATCACCGGGTAGCGGCAAGTATCATTGCTGTAGCCTAGCCAAGTACGAGCAGAATCATAGAAGCCCGCAATTACTTCTGGATTGGAAGTCTGCCAATACATCTCGCCAAGATTAGATAGCCCACCACCTACACAGATATCGGTATCGGGCGTGGCATATATAGTGATAGACTTCTCATTCCATAGCTTACCTGAGTCAACCGTAGAACTATCGAATTCGTGACTAGTAGTAGAAACATAGTCATCATTACCAATAGTGGTAGTTGTAGAGACTTCAGCATTGGAGTCAGAAACGGATTCTAGAAGCTGCATTTCACCAGCTGTATCACTAACAATATCAGAACGTTCATCTACGGCACGGAAAGTCATACCGCCGTTAAACCAAATAGCACTCGAGATAAGAATTCCGGCTACCAAAATCGCGGCTGCGTTAATGGAAAGTAAAATAGTAGTCCTGGACCGAAGTGGTTTTTTAACTTCCATTATTTTAATTCTTTCTTTTTATCAACTTTCTGACCCATAATGAGCGAGCGAACAAAGAGGACTAGACGATTGGTAGCTGGCATCAAAAGTAGAAATACTAGAATCATAATAAAGTTTAGGATAATTACCTCTATGGAAGGGGTGGACCCACGGAATAGGGCGGCAAAAATAACTGAAAAGATCACCATATAAACTATAGCAATAGAAGCAATGATAACAATGTAGGAAAAAATCTTTAACCAAATAGAAGAGAGATTGAGCATACGATAGCGCAAAATAGTATAGTAGACAGAAATAATAGTGATTGAAAGCGCGAGAGGCCCCAACCAAATCAAATTCCAGTTATTAAATAGTGGCAAGATAAGGTTGCAGATTAGAATAATCAAACTAGAAATACCGAAGCTAGCCATGGATACAATATCGCCGCCGCGCTTACGCTCGGAACGGGAGCTAAGGAATTGCTTTAAGAACATACCTATAATAACCGGCACAATGGCACTAAAGAAGGCAATATAAGCAAAATAAAGCGGGCCCATATTCATGGTAACGCTATTGCCGGTGCTGGACAGCGTAACATCGGAGTAAAGTGAGCTGGGGCTAATTAGAATTGCCCCGCTAATAATGGCGCCAAAGATCGCAAAGATAATAGTGGCCGGACGACCGTATTTCTCCTGCCAAGCCGCATAGCCTAGGAAAGCAACATCGAGCAAGATAGCACTAATGAAAGTCCAGTTAACATGCCAACCAATTACATCGGAGAGTCCAGCATCCGCGGTTAGAAAGAAGGAGATAGATGCCATCCACGCAGTAGCAAAAATCGCCGCAAGGAAGAACCAAGCCGAGCGACTACGATCGCCCTTAGAAGAGCCAAAGAATGTAATAGCACCCGACAAAAACGTAAGGGTAGATACCGTTGTGAGTAAAATAACAATTAGCTGCAAAACACCTCCTTTTCATTAATTATTATAGCACAAATGCAGCTAATGTTATAAAAAATTAGTAAGGTTTTATTATCGCCGACCACCCGGACCCGGCATCATCATATTGTTGACATTCGAATTGCCAACTGTAGTAACGATGTCACTGATTATGAAATCTTGATATTTCTCGCCATTCAAGTAAATAGCGTAAGCCTCCCCCAACTTAAAGTAGGCACTGCCGGCCGATATATGCGTGAAAGCTTTGGCCGAGGTATGTTCAAGAATGGTCTCATCATTAGCGTTCCTTACCTCAATTTTAGTACCAGCGCTTTGTGAAGCCGGGAAATAAATGCTAACATTATAAACACTAGAAGTTTCACCAAGAGTCTCTGCCATGCCACTAGAGCCCACCGCAATCACTTCACCATCAGTCATCACGATGCCAATACCACTGTCTAGTGCGCCATTACCATTATTAGTAGGACCATCGACTACTACCTTGCCACCATTAAAGTAGATGTAGCCATTACTATCTAAGCCATCACCGCTGGCGTTGACATAGACACTGCCACCATTAAAGGTAAGCTCACAACCCGCATCGCCCGCCATAGGATTGTTTGAATTGTTATTAGAGCTACCGCCAGCATTGATACCATCGTCGGAGGCCTTCACGGAAATTTCGCCATCATTAATGATAATCTTCTGAGCCTCGATGCCTTCATAACTTTTAGCAATATCAATATTGCCACCCTGGATAGTGAGCACACGATATGCATGAATACCATCATCGCCCGCGGATATAGAGATGTTGCCATTTTCAATCAAGATAAAGCCTTTGCCCGCATCGGTCTCATTGGTGGACTTTATAGCATCACCTCTAGAAGCAATATCAAAAGTGCCGCCCACGATATAAACCGAATCTTTGCCACGTATGCCATCATCTGTAGCAGTAATGTGATACGTACCACTGTTGAATTTTAAGTCATCCTTACCAACAATGCCATCCTGATAGTTTGCTGTTAAATTAAGCTCGCCATCACCAGTGAAGGCAAGGTCGGCTTTGGAATAAATAGCACCCTTGATATCCTCATCTAAATCAGCTGAGTATTTAGCGCTATCTGCCAAATAATTTTCACCGACCAGTTCTATCACTAATTCTTCACCCGCGATACAGCTAATAGCTGGGCCAGAAGAGTTTTTGATAGAAACATTATCTAAAATAATTTTAACTTCACCATGATCGCCAGCATTCACCAAAATTGAGCCATCACTGATCGTGCCAGTGAGATGATATACACCAGAGTTAGCAATAGTTAGGCTATCTTCTAGCTCAATATCAATGGTGGAGTAGCGTTCCCAATTGACTTTGAGGTCGCCATTGTCAATATCAACCGAGCCACCATTATTAATAGTATTGTTATCGCTGCCACGATTCAAATTAATAATTGTAGTCGAAGTTAATACCGCAATTAATGTTATGATAACAATGGACCATTTTGGGTCGAACTTGCGCGAGCTCTGCGACTCAGTATGTGGCTTGGCCTCGTTTGATACTTCGGTATCAGAAGATTGATTGTTTTCGAGTTTTTTAGTCATTATATTTCATCCTCCATACATGGGTGCGAGAGTAAGACTTTAAGGTTGCAATTCTTTACGCGAATTTCATCTAGAAAATCTTTTTCTCTAACATTAGATTTTATAACGATATCGTAAGTAAGTTTATAAAGGCTGCCCATATTTATAGTTTTCATTTGGATAAGCTCGGCTTTGGAAGTATATTTAGTAAAAATCTCATCGAAAACTTCTTCATAATCTAAATCTTCTGGCACTACAATCTTAAGCACGCGCTGTTTTTTGTTGGGCTCAAGGAAGTGCGTATACGAAAAGAAGATAATTGCCGCAACAGAAATCAATGTAATAACCGCAGCAAATAATATATGGCCCATACCACAGGCTAGACCCACCATCATGGCAAAGAATACGCTCAGTAAATCTTTGGCTTTGCCCTGAATAGAGCGAAAGCGGATGAGCGAGAAGGCGCCGAGGATAGCAATAGAAGTACCAAGGTTGCCATTGATCATAATCATCACCGCCATCACCATTAAAGGTAATGTCGCCAAGGTGATGAGAAAGCCCTTGGTGGTTTGCGAAGTTTTCATGTGCGTAATTGCAATTACTGCCCCGAGCCCTAGGGCCACCGCGGCACAAATAAGGCCAGTGGCAATACTTAACCCAGTAGCGCTAGAATCAAAGATACTGTTAAACATTTTTTTCCTTTCTTAATTTTTCGTAAACTTTACCAATCTTGGAAAATTGTTGCGGATAAATTTTTTCATCTGACATAGCCCCTACTAACCAAAGCGGAATTACGCCATTTGCTTTAATCTCCATAATAATATTCTGTTTATCTTTAAAATAAATTTTATCACGCTTTTCTTTAACTAAACTTAAATTTTTGTTGCGGTATCTCAAGTTTTCATCAAAAGTAATACGTAAGTCATCTTCGCCCTTATAACTTTCACGATTATAGGTGATTAAAATTTTAGGTTTTAGATTGAAATGAGAAATAAGATAATCAGCTTCCTTGGCAATCTGCAAATCATTCCTATTTTCTACAGAGCGCTGCGACAGTTCCGCAAGCGTGGCTTCGCCTTTCACAAATTCATCAAAATCTTCATGCGTAATCATCACGCGGCGTTTGTGGCCGACATTAACATCTTGCCCTTTGATTTTGGTCTTGATTTCTATAAACACTCGGTCATAGCCACCGTAGCTACGAGCCCGAACCTTTTCCTTAAATTCTGGGCGATCCATAGATTGAATAATTAAATCATAGTTATCATTATCAAAATATAAATTAATAATTTCCGAATTAAAATAATGGTCTTCGTGCATGTGCTTTCTAATGGCTGAGAGAAGCCTTTTCTTTTGTGCGGAAGTGATAAGATATTTCTTCTCAACTCGGTCGAATACTTTGATTTCCATAGTGTAATTATATTATGTAAAGCTTAAAATAAATTTAAAAACAATTATTAAATTTAGCTTAATGACTTTAATAAAAAATGTTACAATATTAATATGCTGGAGGTTAGAGGAGTTACAAAGACCTACGAAGTTGGTGGGCTTAAGCAAAAGGCATTGGATAAGGCTAGTGTTAATTTTCGCACTAGTGAATTTGCGGCAATACTGGGGCCTTCTGGCTCTGGTAAAACTACTTTGCTCAATATAATCGGCGGACTAGATCATTATACCAGTGGAGATTTAATAGTAAATGAAAAGTCCACCAAGAAGTTCCGCGACAAAGATTGGGATGCGTACAGAAATCATCGCATTGGTTTTGTGTTTCAAAGCTATAATCTAATTCCGCATCAAACCGTACTAGCCAATGTCAGACTAGCACTCACCTTAAGTGGAGTCTCAAAAAAGGAATCAATTCGAAGAGCTAAGAAAGTCTTAAAGGATGTAGGGCTTGAGAGCCAGATTTACAAAAAGCCCAGCCAGCTATCTGGCGGGCAAATGCAACGTGTAGCGATAGCACGAGCGCTAGTAAATAACCCTGATATATTACTGGCCGATGAGCCAACTGGCGCACTGGATTCTGAAACTAGCGTGCAAATTATGGATTTATTAAAGAAGATTGCTGAGGATAAATTAGTAATCATGGTTACTCATAATCCCGAACTAGCCGAGCAATACGCCACTAGGATTATCACCTTAAAAGATGGAAAGATTACTTCTGATTCTAATCCATACGATGGCAAAATTAAAACTGATTTAGATTTGGAAAAAGCTGAAAGAAAAAGTAAAAAGACAAAAATGTCCTTTGCAACAGCCCTATCATTGTCGCTCAAGAATTTACTTACCAAGAAAGGCCGGACTGCACTGGTAGCCATCGCTGGCTCAATTGGTATTATTGGTATAGCGTTAATCAGTGCGGTATCTACCGGGTTTCAAAATTATATTGATAAGATCGAGGAAGATACATTAACTTCATATCCACTGAAGCTACAAAAAGAATCGGCAGATTTGACCGGTATATTGCTCAGCCTTACTGGTGGGACTTCTAATGTAGAAGATAATGGCAAATTGAAGGAAAAACAAATTTTAACTTCAACGCTCGGTACAGTATCAAACAATGATTTGCCAAGTTTTGCTGATTATCTAAAGGGACATGAAGCGGAAGTGAGGGATGATATTAGGTTATTAGAATATGGATATAATGTGGACCCATTAATTTATACCAAAGATACCACTGGGGCAATAGCAAAAGTAAACCCCAGTACATTATTTACCTCGCTAGTAGGCGAATCATCGCTGCTTCGTAATTACTCTTCGATGACTTCGGTATTTCAACAATACGATGCAGGAAATTTGCAGGATGATACGGAGTTATTAGCTGGGCAATACCCAGAAAAATATAATGAACTAATGATAGTACTTAGCACTAAAGGTGAAATCTCCGAACTTTTAACTTATTCATTAGGATTTCACGACACAGATGAGCTAAATAAAATTGTAGCCAAAATCATGAGCGGGGAGAGCGTAGATATTCATAATACTCCACTAGAACTTACTTACGATGACTTGATGAGAGTAGATCTTCGCTTGGTGCCGGCCACTAAAACCTATAGATTTAATAGTAAGTATGATGTGTATGAAGATATGGCCAGCGACAAGGAATATATGCGACAGCTTTACGATGAATCAGAAAAACTAAAGATTACTGGTATAGCAGTAATGAATTCAGAGATGTTGTCTAGCCGGAGCGGGATAGTATACCTACCATCACTGGTAACACATATTATTGAAGAGTCCAGCAAGACCGAAATTGTCAAAAAGCAGCTAGCAAATCCAGAATTAGACATCTTCTCCAACACTAAGTTTGGTGAGGAGGGAAATGACTTTAATTTTGAATTTTCTGATTTGGTATCTATAGATGAAGCAAAATTAGCTCAGGCGTTTGGTATAAAATTAGATCAGAATGCGGTGAGTAAAAAGACCGCCGAATATATACAGCAAATTTCTAGCGATATCACTAGTGGAATAAATGAGATTCCAGATGCCCGTAAGGCCATGGAAGAAAAATTTAAGACTTTGGCCGATGAAGCAATTGAAGATTTAATGAATAAAATTATGAGCGGGGAAATAAAAATTACGGATTTGACAGATCCGGAAAAAGCCATGGAGATTTTATCGAATTTCGTAGATGACTTTATTAGCGAGAAGGATTTTACCGATCTGGAAACGGACTATTCAATCCCGGCAGAAAACCTCAAAAGCGCCTACGGCGGAATGTTAAAGGGCTATGTTGGATTCTATCTAGAAGCTATGTTTAAGCATGATACAGTCTCGGCAGATGACTACTTAAATAAGGCCGACATTGCGATGGTATTTGACAGTCTAGCCGGAGCGGCGATTAATCTATCTATGCAGCAGGAAGTGATAGCAAAGATTGGTGGCCTCACATCGTATTTGTCTAGCAGCTTCGCGGATGCATTTAGCGTAAATCAGGATGCGATTATTGGTGCATTTAAATTGAATTTTACAGAAGATGAGCTTTCTCGCGTGGTAACTGCTATGTTTACCAAGAAAAAGTCAACCCTGGCAACAAATTTATCGGCACTAGGTTATCAAGACCTAGATAATCCTACGGAAATAGATTTTTACTTTTGGAGCTTTGATGGTAAGACTCATTTCATAGAATTTCTAGATGATTACAACGACAAGATGCGTGCCGCCAAAATGGAAGACAAGGTAATAGATTATTCCGATGCCACTGGAGTACTGATGTCTTCCGTAAAGACCATCGTAGATGCGGTGAGTTACGTACTTATCGCTTTTGTGTCGATTTCCCTTATAGTAAGTTCCATTATGATCGGGGTGATTACTTATATCTCAGTATACGAACGCACAAAAGAAATTGGAATTTTGCGTGCAATTGGCGCAAGTAAACACAACATTTCCTCGATATTTAATGCCGAGACATTTATTATCGGAATGCTATCTGGGGTATTTGGTATTACATTCTCATATTTAGTAATACCGATTATTAATTTGATACTACACCATTTTACCGGTGATATACCACTAAATGCGGCGTTGGATCCGCGCATGGCATTAATTCTGATAGCTTTAAGCGTAATTTTGACACTAATTGGCGGATTGATTCCGGCGCGATCAGCTAGCAAGCGAGACCCAGTAGAGGCACTAAGAAGCGAGTAAGCGTAACACTAACAGTATAGATATAGCCAGGGCTAGTATGGGTACGACCGAGGCCAGTGCAGATGCGGCCGAGACTGATGTAGACATGATGATGCAGCCAGCGTGGATGCGGACGGGGCTTTACGGTCCAAGAAATACAAGACATGAAAAAGCGCAGCCTTGTATGGCTGCGCTGGTTCGCTTCAAATCAATAGAATATCAGAGAAACCTCCATATCACTATTTGTATATATTCCAGCTTCATCTAAAGCATCCTTATCAACCCACAGATAGGCAGTAATTGATACTGGCTGATTAGCATAGATGTCTGGAATCTCTACCGAATACGGCTCATGTGATATGTCTACACCTTCATCTCCGGATAGGCCGTTTAGTAAACCGTAACGTATTGTGCCTTCAGAATCCTTAGTAACAATGCCACACCGTATTGATGAAGCTAGCTGATTGTTCCCTTCGACCAACAGATGGCAACGGATGTTCTTAACCACCTCAACATTGAAGGTGTCCACCTGGAAGGTTGCCCCTCCTATAGGGTCCTTGCCATCACCGGCACTAAGCCAACTACCATTTCTTGGATATATGCTATGCGTTTCAAGGATGGGGAATTCATCCCCATTTGGGTTGGCGAAGTCGGCGAGGGCATCAAGATTCTCGTTTTCAAATCGGAATGTAATCCTGGGGTCTTCAGATTGAACCCCCAAAATTTCTGGGTGACCCCTGAAGACAGTAGCCTTGCCGAGGTAACCCATGGCTGCAGATGTGTGAGCAATGCCTACGCTTAATACGAGGGCGATTGCAAGCAGGATGATGAAGAGTCCCGTTGTTTTGTCTGTTGTTTTTTTCATAAAAACACCTCATTCTATAAAATTTCGAGTTTTACAACTCATTCTAGTCACTATAAAAAGTGAGCAGGATGAGTCATAAAACTCTCATCTCGAAGCGAAAGTTAAAGGGCATAATCTTTTCACAGATTATGCCACCATTATATCACACTTAAGCTTTTTTGTCAACATTTTAGTACCAAAATTCTTTCGGCAATTTGTCGGCAATTTTTTGGTGAAAATCCCAGTCAAACCCCTCTAGGCGCTCTGGATTCTTGGTTTTAAAGTATTTCTTGCGAGTCTCGGCAGCAGTCATCTTCTCGCCCGGAATTAGCTTGTATTTCTTGTTGAAGTTAAGACCGCGCTTATAACCCTTGGGCGGCAATACCGCCATCGGCAGAAAGTCGCAGTTAATCTCTGGGTCGGAATATAGTTTGAGGGCCAGCATCGACATAGTCGGGATGATGGGCTCTTCTTTTCTGTAAACCTCCTCAGTCTTGAATACGGTAGCCTGGCGTGTGGCTGATGGCGCTACAAAGATTACTCCGCCGTTTTTCATGGCCATGTTGGACAAATCTGTGTAGATGTTGCGGAAATCGTGTTTTAGCCTGCTGCCAGCCTCGTGTAATTTAGTGCCTTCCTTCAAATTCATCTTTTTCCAGGTGGATGGAGTAATGGTAGGAGTAATGATAATGCCCAGGCGTTTAATCCTATCAAAATTTGGTGCCAAAGCCTCATACCAAGGCAAATTAACAGGGAAATACATTGGCTTGTCGCCCATGATGTCGATCTTCATGGTCAAAATACGCGCAATTTCGCCCAAGCTAGGGTGGTTGAAGCCTATTACGAGACCATTTTCACTGTCTTTGGGCATACTTCTGTAGTCGCCTGGAGTAATCTTAGATAGGATCTTGACTAATTTCTTGCGTGCGGCTTGATTATGCTTTTCCGGATCGCTCTTCGGCCCAGTAGTACTAAAAAAATAATTGATTGCCGTATTGCAAGCTTTGCCTACTGGTACCATTTCTTTGCGTAGATTTTCTGCACCCAATGAATTTAATAGAGAATAATTTTCATGCTGGATTTTGTCGATAATTTCTTCGGCCGGCAGATTTAATAACTCTTGTTTTGTGAAAACTTTTTTCTTTTTTGCCATAACAAAGTTAATTATAGCATTTTTTGCGGATTTATGGTAAAATGAAAGAGCTTGGGGATTCGCCAAGTGGTAAGGCAGTGGGTTCTGGTCCCACCATTCGGGGGTTCGAATCCCTCATCCCCAGCCATTAAGGAATTTATCATCATTGACCAGAAAATTGAAGGGCTCTCTACAGAGGTGGAAGAGTCTTTTTTGTGCCCCAATTTCTAGGTTCGTAAAAATTCTACGAGCTAAAATGTCTTTTTCGAGCGAAGAACCAGCTCTCATCTTATCGGCACCGTTTAATATCAGGTTCGTAAAGTTTTCTTGGCTCATTCGTAGCTGGTCTGGATCGAAAATCCTAGCCTCAACTTTTTGAAGCTCCTCGTTCAAGTCAATTATTTTAGTCTGAGTATCTTCGAGTTGTTCGTTGATTTGGTCTAATACGATTTTAGGAGTATTGGGGTTCTCCGAAAGCTTCCCGTAACGCTCTGAGAGCTCCCGTAAGGCTCTTTCGAGCTTGGACTTGGTTGCGGTAAGGCTGTGGCGTTCAAATTGCAAATCATCGAGCTTTTTGTTGATATATTTTTCGACTCTGCGTGAATAGCTTTTATAGTCCGGTTCGGATGCTTTGAGAGTTTCTAGAACGCTGCACATGTAATCTACGACTATCTTTCCACGAACTTGTCCTTGTGGATGAGAACATTCTGGATTACGGCAACAATAATACAAGAAATAATCGCCATGACGACTTTTGCTACGGCTCGCATACATGAAACGACCACATTCTTTGCACCTAATAAACTTACGAAATGGAATAAATACTTGCTCTTTATCTGTCTCGCCTTCTTTTAGAAGAGGATGGGTTCTACGAGCTTTGAATTTCGTGTCTTCTTGAACGGCTAGATATTCAGCCTCGGAAATCATTGGCTTAAAGTTTGGAGTAACTTCTCTTAAGTCAACCTTAGTGCCAGCTTGGATTAAAATGCCGTAATAAAATGGATCTTTAAGAATGCGGCTAATAGTTCCTTTGTCCATGCCCACACGCTTAGAGACTTTGTTTCTTTCATTGATTTTAGTCATCATATGGACATCGTGGAGCTTAACATAGGCGAGAGCATCTCTCTGAGTGCCGCCATCAATGACAATATCCCAAACCCTACGAATATGATTAAAGTTTTCATCTGGCTCGTATAAACCAGTTGTATTATTTCTTTGGTAGCCCCATTTACGAACGCCAGAAGACTTACCTTGTTGAAGATTGGAATCCATACCACGTTTAACATTCTCGCTAAGATGTTCTGAGTACTCCTTTGACATGGTAAAAAGAATACCGAGTAACATCTTGCCACTCGCTGTATTCTCGAAGTTCATGGTCGGGAATTTGAGGTCTTTGATAACATCATTATCGACCATATCGACAATCATGCCAGATTCGAGCGAATTACGAGAAAGCCTATCTGGATGCCAAGCAATAATGCCATCATATTTCTTTTTCTCGAAATCTTTGAGCATCTTAGTAAACAATGGGCGATTCTTAGATTTCTTTGCAGATGCAGCCTCTTTTACTACATCGACAACAATAAGACCTTTGGCTCGGGCAAAGTTCATGCAGTCTTCGATTTGGTCTGGAATTGATTTGACTTGAGCTCGACTATCTTCGGAAGACTTGCGAGCATATAAGACATATCTTAGGGCAGGTGGATCATTGTTAACTCTAATCTCAACCACGACAAACAATCCTTATTTATTACTTACTATTATACCATATTTTGTAGGTTTTTCATCTGTTACGGATGCAAAAAGCGGCTAACGAAATGCTAGCCACTTAATACTAATAGTAAAATAAAACTCTTCCGCTCTTGCTCATTTCGCAAACGGAATTTTGTTTTATTCTTTCTGGAGTAACTTCTATGCTATCGAGTATAGAGAGTGTCTCCGTAAGGTTCTTAATGCCATCTTCGCTACAATCGTCCATGGCAGACTCCTGCGCTCGTGTCGAGGCTAGAATAGCGCTATTTCTAGCCCAGTCTGCGAAGCCCACTCATTCGCTTGTCGTAGCCAACAAAAAAGCCCGAAATGTATTTCTACATTCGAGCACTATTGACTACTTATATTTTACCATAAGCAGCCACCTTTTGTCCGCCTTTTTGCGACACGATAGCCGAGTTTCGTCCGATTTTTACGGCTGAAGCCATCCACATTTCGTCCACATTTAATGGGGATAAATGTTGTAAATATGGCGGCATTTTTCGACCGATTTTCTTCCGACTTTTTTAGGGGTAGAATGCTGTAATTCTTACAACAGTATTTGTGCATATCCGATTTATAAAGGAGTGAAAATATGTTATAATATTGTCAATTTAACCTAGGCAACTCATGCTAGAAGATGAATATCCAGATATAGCAAAAGAATGGGATGAAGCCCGTAATTCATCGGAAGGGTTATCTATTCATGATATATCGACCGGATCAGGTAGAAAAGTCTGGTGGATTTGTAAAAATGGGCATAGCTATCAATGTTCTCCCTACAATAGATGTAAGCGACATAATGGCTGCACATATTGCTCTGGCAAGGCTATCTTAGCTGGCTATAATGATCTAGCAACATTATTTCCGACCTTACTTAGAGAATGGGACTATAAGAAGAATAGTGAGCTAGGCATTCTTCCTAATGAAATTGGCTTAAGCAACCGCAGAAAAGTCTGGTGGATTTGTAAAAATGGACATAGTTTTGATTCGCTTATATATCCCAGAACCAAGGGTGTCGGTTGTCCGTATTGTGCCGGAAAAAGAGCCGTTAAAGGCGTTAATGATTTTGCCACATTGCACCCAGAGCTACTAAAAGAATGGGATTATGATAGAAATGCTGAAGTAGGCATCAAACCAGATGAAATGCTTATTGGTTCCCAGAAAAAGGTTTATTGGATTTGCGAAAAAGGACATAGTTACGGGAGAAGTATTTACGATAAGTTAAATGGCAGAGGGCATTGCCCATTTTGTACTAATAGAAAAGTCTTAAAGGGCTTTAATGACTTCGCCACTAAATATCCAGGCTTACTAAAAGAATGGAACTACAAAAAGAATGATGAACTAGGCTTAAAACCCGATGAAATAGCAGATAGCAATAAGAAAGTTTGGTGGAAATGCGAGAAGGGACACGAGTGGAGCTCCGTAATTAGAAGTAGAGCTAATGGATGTGGGTGCCCTATATGCTCAAATAATCAAATCTTAAAGGGTTTTAATGATTTAGCGACAACTAATCCTGAGCTGTTGGAAGAATGGAACTATGAGAAAAACAAAAATATATCACCATTCGAAATAAGCTATGGCTCAACTAAGAAGGTTTGGTGGAAATGCAAAAATGGTCATGAATACTGCGTTCCCGTAGCGCAGAAAATAAGGCAGAATATTAAGTGCCCTATTTGCGCAAATCAACAAGTCCTTAAAGGATACAATGATTTTGCAACCAAACACCCACAACTATTGAAGGAATGGGATTTTGAGAAGAATGATAAGTTGGGTATAAAACCTGATGAAATAGTCATGGGCGGCAGACAAAAAGTATGGTGGAAGTGTGAAAGAGGACATGAATGGCAATGTGCGATAAATGCGAGAATTAGAAACAATAAACTATATAACAGATGTCCTACTTGTTCAAGCTATCTCAGGACATCGATACCAGAAAAGATTATTTACTACTATCTAAAGAAGAAATATCCTAAAACTATCGCAAACTATAAGCCAGAATGGCTAAGACCAAAAGAAATAGATATTTTTATTCCTGAATTGAATGTCGGGATCGAATATGATGGCTATTACTATCATGGAAATTCTAAAAGGGATATTGAAAAAGATAATCTTTGCCTAGCTAAAGGGATTAATTTAGTAAGGATTCGTGAAAAGAGAGCCAAGCCGATTATTACAAATGCTACGGTTTACACGATAAAAATTGACAACAACAGAGATTATTCATATGTGGGGGACGCACTTAGCTTTTTGAGCGAATATTTGAGAATCGATATAGATTATGACATCAACAGAGATATAGATGACATAATATCAATGATTGATTTTATTGAAAAAGAAAACTGTATTACTAAAACAAATCCCGAAGTACTCAAAGAATGGGATTATGAGAATAATGAAAAGTTAGGAATAAACCCGGAATTCTTTAGTAGTGGAAGCTCGATGAAAGTCTGGTGGAAATGTAAAAACGGGCACTCTTATAAAGCTGTCATCTCTACGAAAATTAATCAAGGCACTGGATGCCCATATTGCTCAACGCCTCCTCGCAAAGTGCTAACTGGCTTTAATGATCTAGCCACTACCGAGCCGGAAATATTAAAGAAATGGGACTTTAAAAAGAATAAAGTTAAGCCAACCGAAATAACTAGGTATGCTAATAAAAAAGTATGGCTACTGTGCGATAAGGGACATAGCTACGATGTGACTCTATTAAACTTGAGTGACGGGGGTTGCCCTTATTGCTCTGGGCATCGAGTTTTATCTGGCTTTAATGATTTAGCTACGACAAATCCTGAATTATTAGACGAGTGGGACTATGAGAAAAACGAGATTAAGCCAAATAAAGTAGGCAAAGGGCAACAACGCAAAGTATGGTGGAAATGCCCAAAAGGTCATAGCTATAGTGCCGCAATTGTGAATCGTGTAAAAGCGAAATCGGGTTGCCCTTATTGTTCTGGTCGCAAAATTCTGGTCGGTTTCAATGATATAGCTACTATTCATCCGCAAATATTGGAAGTATGGGACTACGAAAAGAACGAGATTAAGCCAACTGAGATTAGTAAAGGTTCAGACAAGAAGGTATGGCTTAAATGTAATAAAGGTCATAGCTATGAGACTACAATCCCAAATTATCTGAAGGGGAACAAGTGTACATATTGTGCTAGCAGAAAGGTATTGAGGGGATTCAATGACATAGCTACTACTGACCCGGATGTTCTTAAAGTTTGGAATGATAAAAAATACTCGCCCTATGAACTGACTAGAAAGAGTCCAAGAACAATAGCCTGCGCCTGCCCTAAGTGTAGACACGAATGGACAACGAAAGTGTACAATTTGACCAATCAACGAAAATGCCCTGGTTGTAAGAAAAGTTTAATTGATCTATAGAATCGAAACATTAATAAAAAGGAGTAAATATGAAGCCAGATCCAAATATTATTCATCCGATAGCTAACTATGATAAGGAAATCTATATTAAGCCGACGATTAAGAATCCTAATATTATCGTTGGAGATTTTTCCTATATTGCAGACTCCGATTTCGAGAGTCATGTAACTCATCACTATGAACACATTGGGGATAAGCTAATAATTGGTAAATTCTGCCAAATTGCGACTGGTGTTGAATTTATGATGAACGGCGCAAACCATCAAAGAAATGCAGTAACTACCTTCCCATTCTATACACTTGAAGGATGGGAGCAGACTCCACCTAGCATTGAAGATCTGCAAATTAAGGGTGATACGGTTATCGGAAACGATGTATGGATTGGACAAAATGCGACAATCTTACCAGGCGTACATATAGGCGATGGAGCAATTATTGGGGCGAATAGCGTAATTCGAGAGGATGTGGAGCCGTATACGGTAGTGATAGGTAACCCAGCAAAGGTGCTTCGTAAAAGATTTGATAAAGAGCTAATAGCTCTGCTCGAAGAGTTCAAGTGGTGGGATAAGAGCGTAGAAGAGATTAATAACCTAATCCCATTATTGACATCAAGCGACTTAGGCAAGGTTAAGTCCGAGATTTCTTCGCTTATTAATAAATAGTTTCAGAGAGAGTTTACGCACAGGATGGCTTGCTATGAGGGGAGCCGCCACCTGATGGAAAACTCTCTTTTTCTTTCATGGGTTCGTAGTATATTTCCTTGCGGACTAGCTTAATACTTATAATCTAGAATTAAGTTGCCAGAACTCCTTATGTAATCTTCTGGGGCGAATGTTTCTTGCGGATGTTCGACAAGCCAGTCGATGACTAGATAGATTGGTTCGTGATTTGTCACTCTAGGACAGCCATGAGAATTGCCAAATCGAAGAAACTAGGAAAGCGAAGCTTTCCGTGTGACACGACTGAAGTAAAAAATCGAGAGCTTGCTCTCGTATTTTTTATTTCAGGAGTGGCATAGGAACAAAGTTCCTAGTTTCTTCGCAAAATAATTGTCTGGCTCGCAGGGGATATAGGGATTACCAGTCCCTCATCCCCAGCCACACGTTAATCGGTTTTTTCAATGATGACAGTTTGCAGTTTGTCATCATAATAATATCTAAAATGATATTCCTGCCAATCATCAGAAATTGCGAACTGATAAATTCGACCGTGGATGCCGGATAACTCAAAATTATAACTATCACTGTGGCTAATTATTTCAACATTACTTTGCCCATCTCCGGACCAGAAAGAAATATACGGTTCACCCACAAAAGTAATTTCATTTTCTTCAACAAATGTGTTGTTGTATATCTCGAAAGGTTTCACTAAAATATTGAATTAAGTATATACGTTTTTAAGTTCTGCCCATCCACTTTTTATGTTAAAATAAGTACAAGGACTATGGAAGAAGAGAATTTTTGTTATCATCCGCTAGAGAATATCGAAGATGTGGAGCTTTTTTATGAGGCAGTGGAGAGAAATCATCTCACAAAGGCAATATCACCAGATCGGCCCTACACTTACTGGACAATAGAATTGTATGATCAGAAGAATGGCATTCGTGGCGGTGGTGGACTAGGGGTACTAGCGGCAGACACTAGACGAGTGGCCGAAAAAATGAATATTCCGTTTGTGCTAATTACGCCGTTTTATCCATATGAAACACACCAGAAGCTTAGCGATGGAATAGTTAGCGATGAACATGTGGCGGTGAACTATAAAGATTTCGGATTTAAATTTGTGGATACCGTAAATGTAAAGTGTTGCGGAAATCTATGTAAGCTAGATGTGATTGAAAAAAGATTCAGAAATACCAGAATTGTCGCTATCACGGAACCGAATTTTGGCGAACTTTATTCCGGAATGAGCGGATCAGACCATCGACTATACCAGGAAGTGTCTTTGGGCTTTGGTGGTTATGCGGCATTAAAGTTGCTAGGGCTAAAGCCGGCAATCATGCAATTAAACGAGGTAGCAACATTTTTTGCTGCGTTGGCGCGACTAGATGAATTATCGCACAACGGAATGGATTTCTATGAGGCAGTGGTATACACACGGAAGCATACTTTATATACCAATCACACTCTGGTGCAAGCGGCCGAGGCAGAATTCTCACGTGAACAGTTTGAACGTTTTGTATTTCCAAATTTGAAGTCTGCAGCAGTGCGGAAATGGCTGGATGATAAATTCACCAATGGAAAACTAAAACTATCTTCCGTAACTATAGAGATTGCCGAGCTGAGAAGTGGAGTCTCGAAGCTACATGCCAGAGTAGCAAATTATCGAGATATTGCTGGCAATAAGGTGAAATTTAAAGCGATAACCAATGGCATAGATATGGATACTTGGGTGCTACCAGAAACCATGCAATATTATCATGAATCTGGGATTATCGATCAATATAATTTGCCAACTAGTGACTATACGGAAAATCTAGAGAACCTAACAGCAGAAAAAATGCGTGAGCTTAAAAAGGCCGGGCGCAAGGTACTAAATGAAATTTTGAAAGATCGGCCAGATCATAATGGTAAGATCTTACAGTTTAGCGATGATGACTTTATCTTTGATTTTAAACGCAGGTTTGTAGACTACAAACGGCCAGATTTGCCTTTTCGTGATCCGGCTAGACTAAGCAATATATTGGCAGGACATGGTGCACATTATATTATTGCAGGGCGAGTACATGCTGGTGACAAAGTAATGAGCGGAAAATTAAACAAACTACTAGAAACCATAGAAAAAGATGAGTATCTACACGACCACGTACACTATATTGCAGATTATGATGAAAGACTAGCCTATGGGCTATCAGTAGGGTCAAATGCGGCGATAAATATACCAATTGTAGGCCTAGAAGCCTGTGGCACCTCCTGGATGAAAGATGTGGCAAACCTAAACTTTCTAATTTCTACACATGATGGAGGCGTAGCCGATGCGCCGATGGATTCTTATCTTAATGTTTCTGGCGCAAGCGAAGAAGATGAGCTGGATATGCTTTATCAAAGGATGGATGAAGCACTGATGGCCAGCGGAAATGATTTTGACCTAGAGTATATCTTGAGAAGGCAGCTAGAAGCCTATCTACCGGTAATATCTGGCGGTAGAATGTTAAAGGATTATATTGACTTTCTCTTTCCGAAGTAGTATACTATTGACAAGTCTGGTATCAGACTTTTTTTAATATAAGGAGTAAGATGGCTAAAATCACAAGAATTAAGGCAAATGACAGCCCTCGCAAGAGCGAAGAGGCGGATGAGCCGGCAATTACTCGAAAAAAAGTTGTTGTCAAAGACAAAAAATCTGAAAAAAGTAAGAGAAAAGAAACCAAAGCCGCAGAAAAGAAAGTAGCAAAAGGCACAGAATCCGACAAAAAGCCGTTCATATTATTCCGGCCATTCGTATACCTAGGTAGATACATTCGTGACTCCTGGCGGGAGCTTCGCCAAGTACGGTGGCCAAATCGTAAAGCTACATGGAAAATGGTACTAGCTGTACTAGTCTATACAGTATTATTCGTAATATTGATTTCGTTACTTGATTTGTTCTTTACTTGGTTATTTAATTTAATTTTAGGATAAGGAGATAAAATGGCAGTAAATAGATATGATGACACTAGAGCGTGGTATGCTATTTCCACATACAGTGGCTACGAGGATAAGGTAGCAGACTCCATTAATCAGCGTACCAACACGGTAGAGATGGCGGATAAGATTTTTGAGGCGATCGTGCCAAAAGAGAAACAAATCGAGATTAAAAACGGCAAGCGAAAAATCGTAGATCGCAAAATCTTGCAAGGATATGTATTGGTAGATATGAAGCTTTCGGATGAAACTTGGTATATTATCCGCAATACTCCAGGCGTGACTGGTTTCATTGGTACCGGCACGCAGCCAACTCCAGTATCCGAGAAAGAAATCGCCAAAATCAAGAAAAGGATGGGCGTAGAGGATCCAAAGTTCTCAGTAAAATACGAAGTAGGTGAAGTAGTTTCTATTACTGATGGACCATTTAAGGGCTTTGATGGGGCAATTTCAGAGATTGATGCCGCCAAGGGTAAGCTGAAGGTGATGGTATCAATGTTTGGTCGCGAGACACCCGTAGAGCTAGATGCTTTGCAAGTAAAGCAATTGAACTAATCTAAATTTTGTGATATAATTAAGTTTGTTACGTATTGCTTCTAAATTTATTAACTTAAAGAGGAAAAAACGATGGCAGAGAAGAAAGTTATCGGCAATTTGAAACTACGCATCCCGGCAGGGCGCGCTACGGCGGGGCCTCCGGTGGGCTCTACACTTGGTCAGTGGGGTCTGAATATGATGGATTTCATCAATCCATTCAACGAGAAGACCAAAGATCTAATGGGCAAGAATGTTATCGTACACATTCGCGTGTTCGAAGATCGTACGTTTGATTGGAAGAGCCTTGGTCAGCCAGTGGATGACCTTATTCGCGAAGCAATCAAGATTGAGAAAGGCAGCGGTAAGCCAAACGTAGACAAGGTTGGCAAGATTACCAAAGCCCAGCTTCAAGAGATTGCCGAGAAGAAGATGGATCAGCTAAATGCTGTAGATGTCGAAGGCGCAATTAAAATTGTAGCCGGCACCGCTCGCTCCATGGGCGTAGAAGTCGTAGACTAATTATAGCTAGTTTATATTTACAAAAGTCCACCCACCATTTATGGGGTGGACTTTTTTTAGTTTTTATGCTATAATTAGGGTATTGGGTGGATTTGCGTGCCCAAAATCTAAAAATAGTGGGGTGCAAAAAATGGAGAACGCAAATAGTATTTTTCGAGAAACCAATACCGAAGGCATCAGCGAAAGTGTAGCCAAAGCCATGAGGCTCTGGACCACATACGCTAAAGCATACCAGACAACGTTGAGCAGATATAAAGACCTGCTTAATGAAAAAATGGAGCTGGGGATTTATCCGCTCCACAAGGTATCTTTAGAGATACTGAGGGCCTACCCGAAAGTCGAATTCCTCACCATCGGAACATACGATGAAGCAAGAGAATATCTGGACAAGTTGGATGTTTACGGTGTTAAAAACGTAATCAAGGAAGTAGATGACTTATTGAGTCACTATTCCTATGTCACAATTAAAAACCGCGTTAGCGAATTCGATTATCAGGTACGAACCTATGGGGGCGGCAAAAAAAGCCGCCGATACGGAGTGAATCCCGATGCCATAGGCAATGGCAAAGGATCGCGGAGCCGTAACAAAGCGACAAGGGAGTAATCTCTTTAATGTCGCTAATCCCCCTCTCAGGAGGTCTTCGGACCTCCTTTTTCTTGTCAAAATGAAGGTTTATTGATATAATATAGATAATTAATTAACCGTGGGAGGAGACAATCCGCTAGTACCACAGAAAGGGAATTATGGCCGAAGAAGAGGTCAAAACTAATGAAACCACCGAGGAAATCGTGGAAACAGTGGCTGAGCCGGAGAAATTTGCAAAATCTGGTAAAAAGTCCAAGAAACATATCGAAGAAGTAAAGGCCGAGGAAGAGCGCCAGGCTCGCAAGGCAGAGCGCGCAGCTGAGCCAGCAGAAAAGCCAAAGGGTGCCACCCCAGTAACTCGCCCTAAATTGGAGCGCCGCGGTAAGAAATATCAAGAAGCCGCTAAACTAATTGAGAAGGGCAAGAATTACGCCTTGAAAGATGCTATTGAATTGGCAATCAAGTCTAGCCCAGTTAAATTTGATGCTAGCGTAGAAGTACATGCACGCCTAGGCGTAGATCCTAGACAAGCCGACCAAAACATTCGTACTACTTTGGTACTACCGAATGGTAATGGTAAAACTGTACGCGTAGCAGTATTTGCGCCAGCTGATGTATGCAAAGCAGCTAAGGCTGCCGGAGCCGATATCGCCGAGGATGAAGAATTTTTAAAACAGCTAGAAAAAGGTACGATTGATTTCGATATACTAATTTCTACACCGCAATATATGCCAAAGCTTGGTAAATTTGCAAGGCTTCTTGGGCCGAAAGGTTTAATGCCAAATCCTAAGGCTGGCACCGTGACCATGGATGTAGAGAAGGCCGTAAGGGAAGCTAAGGCTGGTAAGGTAGAATATCGCGTAGATAAGCAAGCGATTGTACATATCGGTGTCGGTAAAGTTTCTTTCGGCACAGATAAGTTAATGGAGAATACGAATGCTTTCTTTGATTCGCTAAAAGCTCAGAAACCTGCTTCATTAAAGGGGACCTACGTAAAGTCAGTGTTTATTACCACCACTATGGGCCCATCCATCGCGATAGAAAATCTTTACAACTAAGATTAGCAAAAATAGCCCTGCGGGGCTATTTTTTATGGTATACTATCCGTATGAATTTGGATTTTAGTAGCTTTGAAATGCCGGAGATGCTGATAATGGCGGCAATTGGTTTGGCCTTGATGTTTTTTGGCTACAGAATCAAAAAGGTTGCTTTCTTTCTAATCTGGTTTATTTTGGGGTACAATTTGGTGGAATTTCTAATGCCTACGCTAGAGAGCTTAGTACCACAGATTGTTGAGAATGATTTATATCAGATACTTTTACCGATTGGTGGCGGGCTGCTTTTGGCTCTTCTGGGCTTTTCCATAGAAAAATTGTGCGTTGGCGGAATTTGTTTTGCGCTCGTGATGGTGATAACTGTAAGATACTTCGGTACAGAAATGCAAACTTTGGCCATAGGTGGCGTAGTGGGTATTATTGCGGCGGGAGCGGCAGTGATGTTGATGAAGCCAGCTATCATCGTAGCTACAGCGGTAGCTGGTGCTTATGTCGTGACACTGGCAATACTAGCACTATTTCCGGATATTAGTAGGGAAATTTATTATTTTCCTATTCTCGGTGGATTGTCGGCAATTGGTTCAGTATTTCAGTTTCTCACCACCAAGCGAATCGAGTAGCAAAAATCACCCCGCATGGGGTGATTTTCGAAATGCAACTAGCTAACTTTATTTTGTAGTCTCTTAATTATTAAGCAAGCTCTACAGTAGCACCGGCCTCTTCAAGAGCCTTCTTCATCGCTTCAGCATCAGCCTTGGCAACTTTCTCTTTAACGGTAGCAGGAGCGCCATCGACAATAGCCTTAGCTTCGCCAAGACCTAGGCCGGTAGCTTCCTTAACAGCCTTGATGACTGCGATCTTTTGTGCACCGGCATCCTTCAATACAACATCGTATTCAGACTTGCCTTCATCAGCACCAGCAGCATCGCCACCGGCAACAGCTACAACAGCTGCAGCAGGCTCGATACCGTATTCATCTTTTAGAAAAGTTTTGAGTTCGTTAACCTCAAGCACGGTCATATTGACAAGCTCTTCGGCCAACTTCTTAATATCAGTAGCCATATTTTTCCTTTCTGATTGCGAGCATCATCTATACCCATTAGTTACAAAGCAATCAAATAACACCTTTTCGGACTCGTTCCCTCGCGCCCATCGTTACGGGGCTCAGTCACTCATTCCGCTCCTCGTTAGTCGCGTATGGTCCTCAAAGGTATTATTTTGATTGCTAAAGACTTATGCGGGAGACTATGGTTGCTCGCTAGATTATAATATAAATTAAGCGGTTGCTTCTTCTTTAGCCTCTTCTGCAGGCTTATCTTCTGCCTTTGGCTCCTCTGCGGCTGGTTCAGCCTCAGCTGGCTTAGGCGCTACGGTCTCTGGCTTATTTTCAAGACCAGAAACGATACCGTTGATGCCAGACAAAAGCGTATCCACCACCTGAGCGATAAGCTCGTTCTTGGTAGGTAGACTTCCGAGTGTGGTAACTTCCTCTTTGGAAAGAGCAGTACCTTCACCATTGAAGCCACCGATGAGTTCCATCTTGGCGTGAGTCTTCGCGAATTTCGTGAGGATTTTTGCTGCATCGAAATCTTCATCAGTACCAAGCGCATATAGCAATTGGCCAGCTAGGCCAGAAGCATCGGTGTCTTTGTAGGCAGCGATTTCTTTCATCGCGACCTTTACTAAGCGGTTTTTAACAACCTTGATTTTAACACCTGCTTCACGAGCCATTTTGCGAAGCTCCTGCAACTCTGCTACGGTAAGGCCTTCGTACTTGGCGTAGACCACCATTTTGGAGTTAGAGAGAAGCTCGGTAAGATCAGCAACCAATGTAGTCTTTTTATCTTTTGAAATTGCCATAAAAAGTTCCTTTGGTTATTTTTTGATAGAATAGTTAGCTAGTTGTTAAGTAGCGTCACCAAATAAATTTATAAGAAAATTTCCTCGGTGGCATGATTAAGGTTTGCGCCCGCCACTGTCTTTGGTAACTACTTCCATTATATCACACTTTGATGAAAAAAGCAATATGGGGTATACTATAGATATGGACAGTTTTGATTATTTAGGTGAAGGCGAAGTCTATCTTGATGGGGCGTGTCAAAGCTTACGCCCGCGGCCAGTGATAGAGGCGATAAATAAATATTATACCGAGCATAATTCTTGTGGCGAGCGGGTGAAATATAAGTGGGGTGTAGAGACCGATGAAAAGGTGGAGGAAACGCGGGAACTAGTGCTAAAATTCTTGAAGCTTTCAGCAAGAAAATATACGGTATCTTTTACCTTGAATACCACCTATGGAATTAATCTGATTTTAAACCAACTTAAAGCGGATGAGTTCAACAAAGTCATAACTAGCGAAATAGAGCATAACTCGCCATTTCTTGCAACCATAGCATTTGCCAAAAGAACCGGCTTGCCGCGAGAAGTCATGAAGCGCAATGAAGATGGCTCAATAAGCTTGGTGGATTATGATTTTACAAAGTCGGTAGTAGTAATAAACTGTGCCAGCAATTTTGATGGGCGAAAGCTCGAAAATATCAAAGAAGTGACTAAGGCCGTACACAAGGCGGGGGGGATTATCATCATTGATGCGGCGCAAGCAATGGCACATTCGACAGACATTCTGCGTGGCGTAGAGGTAGATGCGATATGTTTTTCGGCACACAAATTATATGCACCATCGCTAGGAGTGATTGTGTGGCGAGATGATTTGGAGAACAAATTAATAGATGGCTTTATCGGCGGCGGAATGGTAGATGATGTTAAGCAAAACAGTTATTTATTGTCTGCCGAGAATAAAGAGCATAAATATACCAGATTTGAAGCCGGCCTGCAAGCCTGGGGCGAGATAGTGGGACTAAATGCAGCACTTAAGTGGCTAGACAAATTACCAAAGAAAGATTGGCAAAATTTGGAAATTAATACTAAGGAATTGTATGATTTCTTACAGGGCTCAGAGAAAGTACATCTAGTAAACTATGCCGCAAATCCGACAATGACTTTCTACGTAGATGGACTTGATTCGCATCTGCTGGGGAGCGCACTGAGTCGCGAGAATATTATGGCGCGTACCGGATATTTTTGCGTGCACTATTATTTAGACCATGTACTAGGCCTGCCACCACTGGTGAGATTCTCGCTAGGGCTACACAGTCGGCCAGAAGATATCACAAAAATCAAAAAGGTAATGGAAAAAATCATTTATTAGTGATACAATGGCTATATTATGGTGTGTATAGCTGCTTTTATTATTTTGGCGCTGATTGGGGTGTTTGTCGCCGTGATATCAATCTTTAAGCCAAAGGTAGGGAAGGCCTATTGGAAGATGTTTAAAAAAGCTTGGGGGTGCCTATGGAAGAAAGTGCGTTTACAAAAATGCGAAACAGGCTTTAAGGATGATGTAAAAAACACTCTGCTTTCACGTATAATTGTGAAGCATCCGAAATGGGTGAAGCCATTGTCGGTGATAATTGAAATTATTTCAGTGTTAATAGTGGTCGTAGCGGTATGGGCTATCCTTACGGCGATCAAATCTCTGCTGGCATTGTGGGCGCTAGGCTCATGCAATGTCACTAAGCCATCGGCGTGTTCGCTTGGCGCAGAGGTATGTTCCATAGATGAGAGCGAGCCAAGTAACCCCATAGAGGCCACTGGGCGATGGTTTACCGAGTGGGGAGAGATATTTGAGGCAATACCAGATAAATTCCGCACTTACAATGCTGAAGATTATGATTTTAATTACATTACAATGGAAAACGCCGGCGAAGGTAGGCCAGTGGCGGTAGACATTTTCGATCCTGGCTGCTCGGTATGTATGACATCATATCGCAATCAAAAGGCCGATGGTTTCTTTGATAAGTATGATGTACATATGGTGCCATTTGCGATTCAGGATGCAGATGATAATTATAAATTTAAAAATTCAGAGATTATCGTGCGATATATGTTTGCTGCAGAACAGCTAAGGACTGGTATGGCAATGGAAATTTTAGATCACATTTTTACTGGAAAGAATAGCGAAGGAATTTCTTATCAAAATAAATTTAACGAAGATTACACGCACGAGGAGGCGGTAGCAAAGCTGGAGCAGTGGGTGGTGGAAGCTGGCTTTGGCAAAGATGGCCTAGCGGAGCTAAGAAGGATTGTAAATTATCCAGAAACTACAGACAAGATGAGCGAGAACCGTGATATCGTAGAAAACCAGCTACGCGTAAAGGGTATCCCGACTATGCTCTATGATGATGGGCGACATACCGGACTATATAAAGCCAGTGATTAAAATGTAAAAATTACAACATTTTGCGCGCGACCGATGTTTTTAAAGTGGAAAACTTTTGAGCAAAAATCTTGACTTTGTAGTGGAGGCGTTATAATATAATATTAATACTATATTTAGACAGGATGCGAGGTGATGTCTGAAATACCAGAAAAACAAATAAAGAGACTACGAAGTTTACTAAGTGAAGCCGAGACTAGTCTGTCGGCGGCCAAGGAGTTGTTAGTTTCTATTTTGGGCGATGGAGAAACAATTTCTGCCCCGCGCGAGACAGTGGTATCTGGCCCAGAAGGCAAGATTATCGAGGGGATTTTTGATGGACAAATTATGATTGGCCCGGATGGTAAGAATTATCCAGTACCAGCCAACTATGCTTCAAAGTCGAAGCTAGTAGAGGGCGACATCATGAAGCTCACCATTACAGAGGATGGTAAGTTCTTATACAAGCAGATCGGCCCAGTAGAGCGCAAGACAGTGATTGGCACCTTGGTGCGACACGATGACAAGTATTTCGTAGAGGTGGCAGGGAAAGAGTATCAGATTTTATATGCATCGGTCACTTATTTCCATCTACATGAAGGCTCACAGGTGTCGGTGATAATACCAGCCGCTAACGAAGAGGCTACCTGGGCAGCCGTAGAGGCGACACTTTAGCTGACATCGATCTAAGAATCCCCCCCTGGTTATGATAGGGGGGGATTTTTGCGTGAAATTTTTATGGGAAAGCGCTTGCGTTATAATGAAAAGCAATATATAATGAAGTTATGCTTTGGGCTATAAGTGAATGGAGAAGAAGTGGATTTATTGAAAAATAGAGGAAAGAAAATGGCCTGGCTAGCAATTGGTATGCTGAGCTTGGTTTTTGCTATCAATGTGTCAGTGCATGAAGCCTCGGCTGCCATGTCTTCTCTAAGGGTGATTATGACCAGCGGTATTTCTTTAAATATAAGCTCGGTACAAGAAGAGGGAACTTTTGCCTCATCTAGTACAGCAAATAATGTGTTTGTATGGACAGATAATTACTCTGGCTACACTTTGGGAATTAAGGCCAAAGTAGCTAATGATACAGCATTAACTTATAAAGAGAATAATGTAACCGTAGCTACAATACCATCTATCTCTAGCGCAGTATCGGCTACTAATTATGCGGATGATAGCTATGCGGCTAGTAATCACCTAAACAATACTTGGGGATATAAGCCTAGTGTGCTATACAATGAAAGTAATCAGACTAACGAGCAGAATAGTAATTACCTGCCAGCACCAACTAGTGCTACGGATCAGACAGTGATAGCTAAGACAAATCAGGCCAATCAGGATACCAGTAATGATCTATACAATATAGCCATAGGTGCCAGAGTAGATACTACTACGGTACCCGGTAACTATAGTAATACCTTTGTAATTACAGCAGTAGCTAATCCAATTAACTATACTATCGCATTTGACAAGGGTAATACTACAGATACAGTAAGTGATTTGCCGGCTGATCAGACTGGAGTGGTGAGTGATCCTACTACTGGGCCGATGGATGTAACAATATCATCCACTACGCCTACTAGAGCTGGGATGACTTTCTTGGGGTGGTGCAATGAAATGCCTACGACTAATGTAACTACTGGTGCGGATAGTTGTAGTGGTATTACATATGCGGCCGGTGGCAACTATGCGTTGGACACCACTAAATCTGGCAGTGTTACATTATATGCAATATGGCGAGAAGCTGTAACTTTTGAACAGGCCTATTCAGCTGCCAATAAGACTAAATACAATGGTGGCAGTTACTATGCAATGCAAGATATGACTCCTGGCATTTGTGAAGCAGTAGATATTGGGCAGACAGAGACATTAATAGACATCCGGGGAGGGACTGAGACTTATACTGTGGCTAAGCTAAAGGATGGCAAGTGTTGGATGACAGAAAACCTTAACCTTGCTGGCGGTACTGCATTGTCCGCAGATGATACTGATGTTACTAGCACATATATCGGCGGATTTACCAACCAAGCAAATCTTACAAAATCTGATAATACCATATCCCTTCCGGCTTCAGCTACTAAGAACTCTGGTGATAACAATTTAACCGATAGCGGTCAATTTGGCAATAGCAGTAATGCCTATGTATTCAACTCTGGTACTGAGACCAACTGTGGTGCCAGTAGCCAAAATACCCCATGTTACTCCTACTATTCCTGGATTGCCGCTACACTGGGTGGCAAACAAGCTAATGGTACTACCGCACAAACCAGTAATGGTTACAATGCCGCCGCCAGTATCTGCCCTAAGGGTTGGAAACTACCTACATCTACTACCAGCAACGCTAACGCACAAACTAGCCCTAACTGGAAAACTGGTGACTGGTATGCTCTTGCTAAAGCTTATGAGGCTAACTTAGAAAGTAATTACTATGATAGTAGCTCAGCTACTGGCAAAAACTTTTATAATAATGCTGGTCCCGTTAATAACAGTATTCCAAACTTTCTGCTCGCGGGCTACTACTACAATGGTTCGTTCTTCGATGGAGGCAGCTATGGTGACTACTGGTCCTCTACTTCCTACGGTAGCTCTAGCGCATATTACCTGTACTTCAATTCGTCGGGCGTGTATTCCGCCAGTAACTTCGTTCGTAGGCGCGGGTTTTCGGTCCGCTGCATAGCCAAGTCAGATGTTACTACTGTAAGCGACCTAATATACTTGCAAGATTTTGCTTCCCTAGATAGCGATACGAAATCTAGAGTACTAAATAATATGACAGAAGAACAAAATTATACTTTGAAGGATAAGCGTGACAAACAGAGCTACACTATAGCCAAGCTAAAGGATGGGAAGGTGTGGATGACTGAGAACCTGAACATTGCGGGTGGAACTACTCTCTCATCCGGCGATACAGACTTTACTCCAGACTATACCTTACCCACCACTGATGGTTGGACAACTGCGGATAATGGGACTAAGCTAGTACTTCCTGCTTCTAGCAATAGTGGTTTTAGCAACGACAGCTATGCCTATGTTTATAATAGCAATAATATTACCACCAGCCAATCCGACTGCACTAACACTAAGCCTTGTAATTCCTATTATTCATGGGATGCAGCTACGCTCGGTTCTGGCCGTTCTATTGCTACCGATAATACCGATGCACCGTATAGTATTTGCCCTAAGGGTTGGAGACTTCCGACATCTAGAACCACTAGTGCTACTAATTGGCAAACTACATCAGACTTCTACATGCTTGCCCACCAATATGGATTAGATAGTACTACTTCTACTTCGGAAAGCGATAGTGACTTTTATACTAAAGCCGGGCCTGGCACTACTCCGAGTTTCTTGCTCGCGGGTAACTACTACGATGGTTCGTTCGGCTATGGAGGCATCCTCGGCCACTACTGGTCCTCTACTTCCCGCAGTAATAGCAGTAGCGCGCGTTACCTGTACTTCTATTCATCGGGCGTAAATTCCGCCAATGTCAGCCCCAGTAGGTACGGGTTCTCGGTCCGCTGTTTGGCAGCCCCTAGCTCCTAATCTCCAACTTTTCATATTCTCCAGTAAACAAAAAGTAGTACACCTAAAGCTTTTGGACAATAATGGCGTTTTGAACCAATAGACATTTTATGTTGTCTTGGTTTGATGTATAATACTAATAGAGATGAAAAACCTTTATAGAAGATACAGACCGATAAAGCTAGCAGAAGTAGTGGGGCAGCCGCAGGTGACAGAGCCCCTGATGAAATCGCTGGAGCTTAAGAAGATTAGCCATGCGTATCTCTTCATCGGGCCGAGAGGTACAGGGAAGACAAGTGTGGCGAGGATTTTTGCGCACGAAGTAAATGGCTTTAAATACGAGCTGGAGGATGACTATGTAGATATCGTGGAGATCGATGGCGCCAGCAACCGCGGTATAGACAACATACGGGAACTACGCGAAAAGGCAGCCATTGCGCCGACCAGTGGGAAGTACAAAATCTACATCATAGATGAGGTACACATGCTCACCAAGGAGGCATTTAATGCTTTACTAAAGACCCTAGAGGAACCACCAGCTCATGTAATCTTTATTATGGCAACCACAGATGCCTACAAAGTACCAGTCACCATTACCTCGCGCACGCAGACTTACACTTTTAAGCTGGCCGATACTGACACTATGTTCAAACATCTACGGAGCATAGCCGATGCGGAGAAAATCAAAATTACCGATGGTGCACTAAAAATCGTAGTGAAAAGAGGTGGCGGGTCTTTTAGAGATAGCCTGTCCCTACTAGATCAAATTTCTACCTTATCTAGCGAAGAAATTAATGAAGATTTAGTAATATCTGCAATGGGCCTGCCCGAAGATGAGAAGATTTCGGAATTACTGGCCGAATATGCCAATGGTGATGTTGTAAAAATTACAACATTATTGAAGGGGCTACTTTCTAGCGGTATAAAGCCGGAGACTTTGGCGGAGGAAATGATCAGCGCAATCATCGCCGAGCCAAAGCCAGAATTATTCAACCTGCTAGCGAAGCTACCAGATATAAAAGCGCCCTTTGCAGAAGCGAAGCTATTGGTCGCCTTGGTAAATGGTGAGCGGGTCTTACCTGAATGTTCTTCTTCTGGGCCGGCCATCTCGCCTTCGACATCATACGCTGGCAAGCCAGTGGCACCGCCTGCTACACAGGCGAGCCCATCGGTCGCGGCAGGAATACGCATCTCGGGCCGAGATAATCAGGAAATACCCAAGAAAAAGGACATTTCGGCCACCCGCCCAGCGAACGAAAGCATCATAGAAGGGTCGGACTATAATTTCGACTGGGATAAATTCACCGAGAAGGTGCAGGCGATGAATGATGCAGTATATTCGCAGCTGATGAAGACCGAGCACGAGATGATAGGGGAAGAGTTACATATTTATCCAGAGCGAAAAATTATTAAGACCATTCTTTCGCGCGACAACAATAAGAGGCTACTGGCAGAAGCGGCGGGTGGAATCAAGATTGAGATTCATGAAGCCGGAGAAAAGCCCAGCAATGCCAAAAAGGATGAAATGCTAAGTAAAATTTCTGATATAATGGGTGGAGAGGTACAAAATGATGGAGGAGGAAACCCGTTCGAACAGTAACGGTGGCAGAGTGCCGCCGCAGGATATTGTAGCCGAGAAGTCACTGCTCGGTGCTTTGATGATATCCAATGATACGCTGCCAGAAATTTTGACCATCTTGCGACCAAGAGATTTCTACGAACAGCGCCATCAAGATATCTTTCAGGCAATGCTAGACCTATACGACCGCCATCAGCCGGTAGATTTGTTAACCCTTACATCGGAGCTCAAGACCAAGAAAAAGCTCAAAGACATCGGTGGTGCAACATACCTCACCGAGCTTTCAAATTTCGTACCAGCAGCATCACATGCCAAGGCTTATGCGGATATTATCGAAAAGGCCTCTGTGCGACGGCGATTAATCAAAGCGGGCACAGAAATTGCCAACAGAGCTTATGAAGATGATGCCGTAGCGGATAGTCTAATCGGTGAGGCCGAACGGCAGCTCTTTGAGGTGTCGGACAAAATAGTCAAAAGTGACTATGTGCCTATGGAAGAGTTACTAGCAGATGCTTTTGATAGAATTGAAGAACTACATAAGAACAAGGGAGCACTACGCGGACTAAAGACTGGGTTTCGCGACCTAGATAAGAAAACGGCTGGATTTCAAAAAGGTGACCTAGTGATTATCGGTGCACGCCCAGCAATGGGTAAAACTACTTTTGCACAAAATTTAGCATATAATATCGCGAGTATCAATAAAAAGGGCGTGCTGTTTTTCTCAATGGAGATGGCGGCAAATGAGATTATCGACCGGATGATTTCTGATGTATCCGGCGTGGATAACTGGAAGATGCGCACTGGTAACCTAACCGATGAAGAGTTTTCGAAAATTGGTGATGCACTGGGCGAAATGGATGAGATTCCAATTTACATAGATGATACCAGTTCAATGACCATAGTGGAGCTGCGCAATAAAGCCCGTCGCGCAATGCATGATCATGATATTGGTATAGTAATAGTAGACTATTTGCAGCTAATCCAGGGCTCGGATCGCTACAAGGGTAACCGTGTACAAGAGGTCACCGAGATTTCGCGTGGTTTAAAGATCCTGGCGCGTGAGCTAGAGATACCAGTAATTGCCCTGGCCCAGCTTTCACGTAATGTAACCGGGCGAGATGACCCAAGGCCGGTACTGTCAGACCTGCGCGAGTCTGGGTCTATCGAGCAGGATGCAGACCTTGTGATGTTCCTACATAGGCCGGACTACTACAGGCAAAATGATGATAACTATGAAGAGACACATATTACCGAGCTACTTGTTGCTAAGCACCGCCATGGCGCAGTCGGCAAGATAGAGCTTTATTTCCATCCAGAGCTACTCCGCTTTATGTCGCTGGACAAAACCAGGGAATAATATATATTATCATTTTAAATATGGTATAATACTTATGTGGAGAAAATTACGATTTCTAAACTTTTTTTGTACCGGTATCGGTTTATTATTGGTTACGTGGTATTAAGCATAGCATTTATGATGCTACTTTTTACTTTGCCGATATTTGCGCAAAATGGATTATCCATGGCAGAAATGGACTCTGCCACTAGCTCGTACTATTTGGGGAAAAATGGTATCCTAAATGGAGAGCTGGTAGATTTGCCATACCGAGTATTGCAGAAGTTTTCTATAATGATTTTTGGCTTAACACCGTATGCGATTAAGCTACCCAGTATTATAATAGGATTAATCTTGGGGTTATTATTAATACTACTATTAAACCGCTGGTTTAAAAGTAATGTTTCGCTTCTAGCATCATGCTTAATCGTATTATCTACACCATTCTTATTCTTGGCTGGGTCTGGTACGCCATTAATAATGATAGTATTCTGGCCAGCACTACTACTGTGGTTGGGCTCAAAGATTCAAGGAGAGAAGCGCCCTAGACCGGCATATTGTTTTCTATTTGCGATAGCTATGTTGCTATCTATTTTCACGCCACATATGATATATTTTGCTATATTTTGCATAGGTTTCGTAATAATGCAACCACATCTACGTTTTGTTGTAAAAGGTTTGCCAAAATTGCCGCTAGCTTTGGTGGCGATAATTATATTGATCGGGTTTACGGCGCTTGGCATCAGTATCTTCAATAATCCGGAGACCATAATGGAACTCCTATTTGCCAAGAATTTTCAGACTGGACAGTTTCTTGGTAATATCGCTGCTGGCTTAGCGCCAGTGTTCTCGTGGCATCATAGCCTGGAGAGTGTATTCTTGGCGCCACTAGTTAGCTTGCCAATCTTTGCCCTGGCATTAATCGGGCTATTTTCCACCACTAAGGGATTCTTCGCTTCGCGCAACCTAATCGCTTCGCTCTTGCTTGTCTTCTGTCTAGTAATTACCGGTTTTAATCCAGATGAAGTGGTATTTCTAATCTTACCGCTGGCAATACTGGTAGCGCATGGGCTTAGATATTTACTAGAAAAGTGGTATGGGCTTTTCCCAGAAAATCCATACGCTAGAATCTCAGCGTTATTACCTCTCACCATATTATTCAGCCTGATTATAGTGCCTGGGCTGTTGCAATATATATATGGCTATCGCTATAATCCAAATATCGCAAATGAATTTAGTGATACACTGTCGGTAATTCGTGAAAATCTAAGCGATGAAATATTGATTACCAATGAAAGATATGATTTTTACAAAATATTAGAGGCATCTAGCGACATAGAAGTAGTAGATACTATAGTGGATGAAGAAAAAGTAGCTACGCTAGGCAGGTGGGAGGGGAAGCCAGAAAATTACCTACTTAGCCAGATTATTACTTCGCCAATGAGAGATAATTCTGATATAATATATCTATATACACTGAAAAAGTAGAAGGAGAATAAAATGGGTCAAACGATGGACCAAATGAAACTGTTAAACCAATTACGTAAGGCGCAAAAAGAATTGAAAAATGAAATTGTAGAGGTAGAAGCCGGTGATGGTGCGGTGGTAGTACAAATTAACGGTGAGCTCAAAGTAAAGAAAGTAAAAATAGATCCAGAAAAAGTAGACCTAGATGATATTCATGAATTGGAGCGCTGGATCGAGAACTGCATGCGTGATGGTTTTGCCAAAGCACAAGAAATCGCAACCGATAAGATGAAACCCCTGATGGGTGGACTTGGCAATCTTGGCCTCGGAATGTAAATGTTACCCCAAGCACTAAATAATGCCATAGAGGCACTTGGCATGCTACCTGGTGTAGGCCCGCGCACTGCCGAGAGGTATGCGTATTATCTTTTTAAGTCTAATCCAAAAGTAGCAAAGAGCATAGCCGAAGCCTTAGAAAATCTGCACTCGCAAGTAAAATCTTGCCCGGAGACTTTTGCATTGATTGATATAAATGAAGATTATTCATCGCTGTACACGAGTCCGGAGCGGGACAAGACCACTATATTAGTAGTAGAAGAACCATTAGATATCTATGCAATAGAGCAGACCCGCGGATATAAGGGGACCTATCATGTGCTGGGCGGGGCGATTTCGCCAATAGATGGAATTACACCCGATCAGTTACATATTCGTGAGCTAGTAGAGCGGGTAAAGAGGGACAACGTAGTGGAAGTAATTATTGCAACAAACCCTTCAGTAGAGGGAGAATCTACGGCATTATTACTGGAAAAGATGTTACATGAACAATATCCAGATCTAAAGCTTACACGCCTAGCACGTGGGCTACCGCTAGGAATAGATTTGTCTTATGCGGACCAAATTACCTTAAGTGCGGCTTTAGAAAATAGAACTAGGCTTTAGTAATTTTCTAGCGCTTTGAAGTCTACCTTAGCGAGCTTGGTCTTGGGTAAGGCATCGATAAAGCGAATTTCGCGAGGGATTTCGTACTTAGCGAGGTATTTTTTGTAAGTGCTTTGTAATTCTTTTCTAATGGCGCGCTCGGAAGCATCCTTTTTGGCTACTACAAACACTACTACTTTCTCACCGCGCAATTTGTCCTCACGCCCAACTGCAGCGCAGGCTTCGATGTTTTTACACTTCAAAGTGATATCCTCGATATTGGCAGGATAAATGTTGTAGCCATTTGACACGATCATGCGTTTGAGACGTGAACGAAAATGCACCACGCCACGGTCATCTATGTAGCCGATATCACCTGTGCGAAGATACTTCTTGCCTTTTAGGGTAAGAAAAGCCTCGGCTGTTTCCTTGGGTTTACCAAGGTAGCCCTTCATTACCGAAACACCACTCACCACAATTTCACCATCGTTGCCGAGGTCCGCCTCTTTGCCGGTGGCGATGTTGATAATTTTTACATCATTATCTGGTAGAGGATAACCAATAGCATCCGGCTCTTTAGCTACACTAATTGGCGAGAAAATAAAACCGCCAGAAGCTTCAGTGAGACCATAACCATTCTCGATAATGGCCTTAGAACCATGGTCTTTAAGAAAATCATTGATTTTTTCTTTGCTAGACATACTAATCATGTCTCCACCCGATACGACAAACTTAACATCCTTTAAATCATCTTTTTTGAACTTGATTTTGGTGAGATAATCAAAAACCGTTGGAACGCCAACCAAAATACTGACTTTATACTTAGTAATGTATTTTTTAAATTTCTTAGGATTAAACTGAGGGATAAGGAAAGCGCGAGCACCAAAGTAAAGCGGCATATGGATGCAGCAGCCAAAACCAAAAGCATGGAAATTGGGCAAAAATGCCATGAATGAATAGTCGGACTTAAAAAGCTCTGGTACGAGGTATTTGGCACCCAACGCCTGGGCGTTGAAGTTGAGATTAGAAAGAACAATACCCTTTGGCTTACCAGTAGTGCCACCAGAATACATAATAATAGCATCATCCTCGGAGTTCACCCTAGCATGAGGGTTACCAATAAAACGACTAGACTTGGCCAAGAATTGATCCCAGGTGATAACATGCTGAGATTTATTGATATGATTCTTACGGCCCTTGGTGAGCTTATAGATAGCTCGCACTATCATATCCATAGAACGAGTGGGCGAAACTACTACTAGCTGTTCGACTGGGGTATTTTTAATAATGGCCTCCACCTTGGGATAAGAAATATCTACACAAAGCATAATTTTAGAATCAGCTTGGTTGAGATAATCTTCAATCTCTTTCTCGGAGGAAAGCGGGTGGACCATGTTGGCCACTGCGCCAATCTCGTTAATGGCATAGAGCATATAAATAGCCTCTGGGGTATTGGGCATGCAGATAGTAATACGATCACCCCGTTCGGCGCCAAGAGCTTTGAGTGCGGCGGCAACTTTATTAATTTTCTTAATTAAATCTTTGTAAGTAATCTGGGCATCGAAATATTCCAGAGCGGTATTGTGTGGCCATTTACAAGAAGACTCGTAAATAGCATCATAGAGGCCACCATTGAAGTATTCAATATCTTTTGGCAACTTATCGATATAGCCATATTTAGCACGAACTAGCTTCATATCGATCTTACGTAGGGTATTTTTAATCTTATTGTATATATATTCTAAAGGCATAGGTATATTTTATCATACTTGTGATATAATTGGCCTATGGACAAAAACTTTCGGGTGAGAGTAATATGTGGCTTTGGCCTATTCGCCGTGTCACTACTTGCAATGTATACGTTTGATGGCGTGCCGTTTAAAGTTTTGTTTGGACTATTCTCGGTAATATCAGGGATTGAGCTCCTGAGTTTCTTTAAGAAAGTAAGACATTTTAAGAATGTGATTTTAGCAATTATTGAAAGCATGTTCTTAATTTACGGCTCTATATTTGTAGCTCAGGTGGGAATAGTGGAGATTTGGTATATTATTTTTGGCGTGTGCGGATATGATGTTTTTGCGTATCTTTGCGGAAAAATGTTAGGCGGCAAGATTTTTAAAAAGTCACGCCCATTCCCATATGTTTCTAAAAACAAAACTTGGGAAGGCACTATTCTGGGGCTTGCGATCTCTACTGGTTTACTAGCACTGCTCATCACGATACTCGGAAGAAATGATTATATATATTTGTTATGTAGTCCATTAGCATTGATGGGCGATTTGTTTGAGAGCTACCTCAAGAGACAATTTAAGGTTAAGGATTCAAATGAGATTGTGATCAAAAATAAGTTCTTTGAAAAACTAGAGTTCATAGTGGGCGGAACGGAAGGCCATGGGGGATTCCTGGATAGAATTGATTCCACTGCATTCACTGCAACTATATTACTAATTATTATGGCGATAATAAAATAGAACTTATTTTATAACTTTTTTCCAACCTTTGATAAGGTAATCGGCACCAGAAAATACAGTAAGTATTAATGCTAAGTAAAGCGTAATATTACCAATAATAGTAAAGAATTCTAAATTAACAATTAAATTCAGCAAAATGATAATAAGTGCTGTCATCTGAAAAGTGGTCTTTAGCTTGCCATAAAATGAAGCGGAAATAGTAATGCCATCCCTAGCCGCCATCATGCGCATGCCATCTACGGCAAAATCACGCACCAGAATAACTGCAAAAATCCAGACCGGAATGATACCCATAGTAGTAAGTGCAAGAAAAGCTAAATTAACTAGCATTTTGTCGGCTAGAGGGTCCAAAAAAGCACCTAGGTCCGTAACAACTTTTTGTTTACGAGCCCATTTGCCATCAACTAAATCAGTAATAGATGCAATGATAAACAGAACTAGCGCAGTAATCCTTGCCCAATTCTGTGGCAAAAGGACAAAAATCATAAAAAGCACCGAGAGCAACATGCGTGCAATTGTAAGATAAGTGGGGCCAGTAAGCTTGGTCTTACTCATACCACTAGCTTCCTGTGTTCTACCTGCCAGGCGCGAATTTTAGCAAATTTGGCGGCTAGCACATCCGTAGACCACTTATCGCCCAGCATTACAGTCTCGGCAGGCTTAAAGCCATATTCTTTCATAGCCTCTGTGAGTTTGGTACTAACTGGCTTCTTAGCCCACCAAACACATGGCACATTGATGGGTTTGCAAAAATTTTGCATCATCTTCTTGCGGCCATTATTAGAGATAATAACGATCTTAACGCCGGCATCGCGACAATTTTCTACCCAGTCGGCAAGTTCATCTGCTGGCTCTTTTTCAGAATGTAGTCTTAGAGTATTATCAAGATCGCACAAAAGAAGTTTGACATTCTCCTCTTTTAATAAATCTGGAGTAACATCTTCGAACCGTTCAAACTTACGATCTGCGCAAAAAACACTCATGTAATTATTTTACCATACAATGTGAGCATTGGCACCGACATTTCACTAGAGCGTATCTGGCTTAACACTTTTTTCACTTTACCAAGCTCTAGCCCCTCACCGAAATACAGATGCCACCTGTAATTATGCTATAATATATTGTATGTATAATTTGTTTTCTGAGTTTATTAAAGATAAGAATCGCATATGTATTATTCAAGCAGAAAATCCGGATGGGGATTCTTTGGGGAGTGCAATCTCCTTAGATTATTTGCTAAACGGTAAAGAGATTTCATTGTATTGCCCAGTGGATGTTCCAAAGTATTTGCATTATTTTGCAGATTGGTCAAGGGTGACAAATGAGTTTGATTTCAGGGCGGATGGATACATTATAGTAGACACTGCAGCAACGGTTCTACTATCTAAGTTGTTAGAAGATACAGCGATAAAAAATCGCTTATATAATGCTCCTGTCCTGGTGATAGACCATCATGAGACTCCAGATGATCTAGATTTTTCACACGAAAGCATTATAGAAGTGAGGCCAGCTTGTGCAGAGTTGATTTATCAAATCGCAAAAAGTCAAAAAATGGAAATTAACAAAGAGGCGGCAGAAGCAATTTTTCAGGGGATTTTGTCAGATACTTTAGGCCTAACTAGCCCATCCGTAACGGCCGAAACTTTCGAAATAGCAGCCGATCTAACTAGACTTGGTGCAAAAATTGCCGACCTAGAAGAACGCCGGCGCGAATTCATGAAAAAGTCGCCGAGAATTTTAGATTACAAAGCGGATTTGATCAAGCGAATCGAATATTCCTTGGATGGCGAACTGGCCACAGTACATATACCGTGGGATGATATCCGCGAGTATTCTGATGAATATAATCCAAATGTCCTAATTTTAGAGGAAATACGCCTAGTAGAGGGAGTAAAGGTGGCGGTAGCCATTAAGACTTATCCGGATGGCAAAGTCACTGGCAAGATTCGTACTACGCCAGAAGCACCGATTGCCGAAAAAATTGCAGGCTACTTTGGTGGAGGTGGACATCCGCAAGCGGCAGGATTTAGAACATACGACACCACGTACGAAGATGTGGTGCGCGAGCTCATAAAATTAATACCGGACTTAATTTGAAATTTGTCCACAATAATTGAATAGGGTGTATCTTCAGAAGTAGGTGTTTTATGCTATTATATATAGTATGATGTTACACAGAAAACGGCTCACCCTCAAAAAGGTTCATGATTTCTGCAGAGTTAAAGAACCAAAACTCACGGCAATATTTATACACGGAATTGCTGCAGATTCATCTAGCTTTGCTAATGCTTTGGAATATCTAGAAAAACATCAATCATTAAAAAACGTTCGGTTCGTAGCGTATGATTTGTTGGGCTCCGGGCAATCATATACGGATGATAGTTTGAATTATAATTTTGATGAGCAAATTGAGGCTTTGCATAATTCCATAAAAGAATTAAACCCCGACACACCATTGGTGCTAATTGGGCATTCTATGGGAACATTTATAGTAACACGTTATGCGAGCATCTACAAAGAATCTATAGAGCATTTAATACTAGTATCTCCACCTATTTATACAAAAGAGGATTTAGAAAATCCAGTTTTTGAAAAGGGGATGGAGCTATTTCGTAATGCAGTAAGCCTAAAAGACCGCAAAATACTAGAGACCAAAGCTTTTAATAACTCCATTAGTAATATCGTACTAAACAAAGGCAACTATAAGACTTTAGCTAATATAGAAATAAATACCACGTTAATATATGGAGATGCCGATCAATTTATTGCATCATTTAATATACCGAAAATTCTAGCAGAAAATTCAAGCTATATTACGGCAATTAAAACGGTCGGACATCATGGTGTTTCGTACGAAAAATATCATAAGATGGTGAACATATTAGAAAGGATCCTAAATGCTGAGACTATATAATACAGCTACGCGTGAAGTAGAAATCTTTAAGCCTCTAGATGAAGTAGTGAAAGTTTACACCTGTGGGCCAACAGTATACAATTTTCCACACATTGGCAATTATGCAGCATACGCATACTGGGATTTGCTAGTAAGAACCTTGAGGGCCAATGGCTACAAGGTAAAAAGAGTACTAAACCTAACCGATGTCGGCCACTTAGTGTCGGATGGAGATGATGGTGAAGATAAGCTAGAAAAAGGTGCTGTGCGTGAAGGTAAAAGTGTATACGAAATTGCAGATTTTTACACTAATATCTATTTGGATAATTATGCTAAGATGGAATTCTTGCCGGCAGACATTATAGCTAAGGCGACAGATTATGTTGAGGCAGATATGCGCGCGGTAGATGAAATGACCGCACAGGGCTACACTTATGAAACTCCGGATGGAATATATTTTGACACTACAAAATTTGCGGACTACGCGAAGTTTGCGCAGCTAGATTTGAAAGGCCTGCAAGCTGGAGCGAGAGTCGAATTTAAGAACGAAAAACGCAACGTTTCTGACTTTGCAGTATGGAAGTTCATTCAGCCAGGAGAACATCACGCGATGCGTTGGGAGTATCTTGGTCGGCCAGGCTATCCAGGATGGCATCTAGAATGCTCCACGATTATTCATGAGACCTTAGGCGAACCGATCGATATCCACACTGGCGGAATAGATCATATCCCAGTACATCACACCAATGAGATCGCACAGACTTATGCAATGACCGGAAAAGAGTTAGCGAAATATTGGCTGCACTGTGATTTTATTACGGTAGATGGACAAAAAATCTCCAAATCGCTTGGCAATACATACGTATTAGAAGATCTGGAAGAGCGTGGCTTTTCGGCGATGGATTTTAAAATGTGGCTCCTTTCTGGACATTATCAGGGGGCTAGGAACTTTACTTTTGATGGTTTATTGGCTGCCAAAAATCGCAGACAAAATTGGCGAGCTAGAATCGCCGCATGCTACCAAAAAGAAGTCGTAAGTGATGAGAATATATTTGAGCGAATTCTGGAAGCGGTTAATAATAACCTTAATTCCGCTGAGGCTTTTGCATTAATAGACAATTCGGGCATTTGCCTGGCTGATTGGCGAAAAATAGATGAGCTATTTGGCCTAAGATTGATTGCGGATACACCAGATTTATCGGAAGAACAATACGCGCTAATAAGAAAGCGCGATTTAGCACGCAAAGCAAAAGATTTCAAAAAGTCGGATGAAGTTCGTGATGAGCTATTGTCTCAAGGAGTAATAATTAAAGATACACCCGATGGTGGAATCTGGCAGTACAGCGAATAATTACTAGATGTCTTTATGGTAATAGCGTGAGATGAATTCATTTCGGTATGCAGTGAAAGTGTCATCTAGGATGGCAGCGCGAATCCTATCTACAGCATGAACTACGAAATGTTCATTATGAATAGAGGCTAAAACTTTGGCGGTAATTTCATCAGTCTTAAATAGATGATGTAAGTAAGCACGCGTGTAATTTTTACAACATTCACAATCACAATCCGACATAAGCGGAGTAAAATCATGCTTATATTTGGCATTTTTAATATTGATACGGCCATCTAACGTATAGAGCGAACCATTTCTGGCCATGCGAGTGGGGCCAACGCAGTCAAAAGTGTCGCAGCCAAATTCCACGCCATCAAATAGGTCAATCGGCTCTTGACCCATGCCTAGTAAGTGCCTTGGCTTATCCTCTGGCAGTATATTATTAACTGCTTTTAGCATATCGGCCATGCCATCAGCCGTAAAAACACCGCCAATACCAAAGCCATCGGGATTTTTAGCTGCGCAGTATTTAGCAGATTCGGCGCGCAAATCAAGGAAGGTGCCGCCCTGGACAATAGCATAGAGGTATTGTTCGCGCGTATTGGCTATATTTTTTAGTTGCTCGTGTTCAGAAATACAACGGTCCAGCCAGCGATGGGTACGATGCATAGCTTCTTCCATATCCTTATGACTCTCTGACTTCGCAAGATGATCGAACGCCATATGAATATCTGCACCAATTGCCCACTGGTCGCGCATGGAACTCTCGGGAGTCATCTCGAAATTTGCACCATCGATATGAGATTTAAATTTTACGCCATTTTCATTAACCTTAACATCTGGTAAAGAAAAAATCTGAAAGCCGCCAGAATCGGTGAAAGTAGGGCCGTGCCAGCCGCAAAATTCCGCTAAGTTACCGGCTTCTTTAATGAGCTCCGGGCCTGGGCGGAGGATAAGATGATAGGTATTAGCCAGAATCGCCTGGCTACCAAGATCACGCATTTCCTGCATCGTGAGGGCCTTGACTGTGGCACGAGTAGCAGCACCCACAAAGGCAGGTGTCTTGATGTCGCCGTGTGGGGTATGAATTGTGCCAGCACGAGCTAGACCGTGGCGCTTCTCGATATCAAACTTTAGCATATAAACATTGAGTCCCCATAACTTAAGAAATTATAATCTTCCTCAATGGCATGCTCATAGGCATTCTTTAAATGATCCCAACCCGCAAAGGCGCCGGCTAGCATTAATACGGTAGATTTTGGTGCATGAAAATTAGTAAGCAACGCATCGACTATCTGGAAATCGAAACCGGGATAGATAAAGATATCATCTTCACCTTCAGCCTTGCCAGTCTTGGCGTAATATTCGAGAGTACGAGTCACCGTAGTACCAACTGCAATAATTCTGCCACCAACAGATATCGCCCCTTCCTCTAAAGCTGCCGCTTGCTGAGCCTTGACCCGATTAATTGCCTCTAGTGTATCCTCTGGAATATGAAACCACTCAGAATGCATATGATGATCCTCAACTTTGTCAGTGCGCATAGGAAGAAAAGTACCAAGGCCTACGTGGAGGGTAAGATATTTAATAATTACACCTTTCTTTCTCAATCTATCCAGCAATTCTTCTGTCATATTTAAGCTAGCAGTAGGAGCAGCAGCAGAGCCCATATGCTTGGCCCAGACAGTCTGATAACGTTTCTTATCACTCTCTTCGGCATCACGGTGAAGATATGGCGGCAAGGGGACAGTGCCATATTTTTCGGCTAAATCTGCCAAGGGGATATCCGATGCCGCTTCGGCAATACCGTTACCAAGGATCTTTGTAATAGTAATTTTCTGGTCGCCCAACTCCAATACATCCATATCGCGTAACTTGCCGCGATACATTACTCGCTGCGGTTCATCGCCATGCCTTTCCAATACCACGAGTTCGCGCTCACGACCATCTGGCAAATGACAAAAAAGGCGCGACTGCATAACACGGGTATCATTTAGGATTAGGACATCACCCGGATTTAAAAATTCATCTAGATTACGATAGTAGCTATCTTTAATGCTGCCATTTTCTTTATTTAAAACTAGCAGCCGCGTAGAGCCACGTTCCCTAGGCGGGAACTTGGCAATTCTTTCTTCTGGTAAGTCATAATTATAGTCGGAAACTAACATATATATTATATATTATATCATAGGTCTAGCCTTACTAATAGGGAGGCTGGTGGGGCGGAGAGCGACGAACCAGAAAGTCTGAGTGTAATGGGAATATCCAGTTGGGTTCGTGCGGAATACATCAACGCCATTGGAGTATCGGTGGTACGGAGAAAGCAACCAAAAGTAGACTCCACTCCTCCCAAAGGAAGCATGGGAATAATTGGAGGAAAGCTGGCTAGGACTATCCGGTCCAGTATTAGGAGTAAAATAGAAGAAAGAAGAAACTCCTTAGGGAGAGCAGAGCCTCTAGCGGGAGAGACAACGTACAGACCTTCCGAGGTTACGGTAGTTGCGATTCGCTGGGTGCAGACCCGCGGAATAGAAGTATAGGCTGTACGCGTAGGAGGAGGAATAGACCATACTAGACCAGTAGACCCCGTTAGCTCCGAAATAGTACAGGGTAGTGCCATCCAGGCCGCCCGAACGAATAAAGTAAAGAGGAGTAGTATTCATAATGGTAGTAAAGGCATCAGGAGCATAACCAACATTCTGACCACCAAGGAGATCTATGCCATCATCATTTAGGGTGGTGCCGACTACGGAGTAGGCTTTTAGGAGTTGGTTGAATTCGGACATTACGGTGTTATTATTAGAGTCTTTGGTGAGACCGTTGGGTAAACGCCAGCCAGCTGGGCAGATTGAGGAGGGGAGGGGGGTGAAAAGAAAATATAGATATGCTAGATATTGATGGCTTGCTTTATCTTGGCGAAAACTTCTTCGATAGTTCCCGAAGCATCAATTAGTGGCAAGTCGAAATCCTTGGCTATCTTGGGATAGGCCGCGTTAACCTTCTGTTGAAAGTCATCTTCCTTAGCTTCAAAAGTTTCAGTGGCCTTACCACGATGTGACTGGCGCGCTAGGCGCACGGCATCCGATACCACAAGAATTGCTCCGAAATCTGGATGAAAATACTTTTCTGGCAAAACATCTTTGGTGATGCGGATGATTTTGCTGCGCGAGATACCTTCGCCATAACCCTGATATGCCAAAGTGGACCAATAGTTGCGCGCAGAGATCACTACACCACCTTTCCTTAAGACCGGCTCTGCAATCTTTTTCCAGAGCTCAACTCTAGCAGCAGAGAAGAGTAGAACATTAGTCATAGGCTCAAACCCATAATCCTTACCTCGCACCAGGATTAAATCGTGTAGCTCGTGAGCTTGAGGAAGATTACCATCTGGCTCTTCCAATACTACCACCTCCTTACCTTGATCCTCAAAATATTTCTGAAGAAGGCGAGCCTGGGTAGATTTACCGGTGCCATCTTGACCTTCTATTACAATATACATATATTATATAGCTTTCTTTTTATGTTTAACGGGTGAGTTGTCGGAAGAAGGACACGCGCCCTCATGAAGATATTTTTCATAGCAAGCTGGGCATAGAGCACGATATTCTATATCTATAGTGCCATCATCGATTAAGATGTCCGGACCATCAGTAACTAGCCGACCGTTTAAGAATCTGGTATTCCGAGTGGCTTTGTGTCCACATTCACAGATAGTTTTGATTTCTTCTATATCGTGGGCGATCTGAAGGAGCCTGGTAGACCCCTCGAAACCACCATTCTCCTGGCGAAAATTCAAGCGCAAACCATATGCAATAACTGGTATATTCATTCTAATAGTAACAAGCATTAACTGATCGGCCTGAGCAGGAGTGAGAAATTGCGCTTCATCTACTAGTATGCAATGCGCATCTGGATAATTTCGAGAAATCTCTTTCAATAAATCCGTGTCGCGGGAAAAGCAGATATCAGTTTCGCGCTCTGGCCCGATACGGGTGAGCAACTTAGTGCCATTCTTTGTGTCCGTAGCTGGCTTGATAACACAAACTTTGTGACCACGTTCTTCGTAATTAAAGGCGACTTGAAGAAGCTGCATAGTTTTACCACAGCCCATAGCGCCATACCTAAAATATAATTTTGCCATTTTACCTCTTTTCTATATTTTATCATATAATAGAGCTATGCATGAAAGTTGGAAACCATTTCTAAAAGCAGAATTTAATAAACCATACTTTAAAGAATTGTCGGAGTTCTTGCATACAGAATATGAAAATAAAACAATCTTTCCACGGAAAGAATTAGTATTTTCGGCGTTCGCGACAGATTTAAATGAAGTGAAGGTGGTAATATTAGGACAAGATCCATACCATACGCCGGGCGCGGCGGAAGGGCTAGCATTCTCAGTGCCTCCAAAGCAGCCAATACCGCCATCGTTGATTAATATATATAAAGAAATTGATGCGGATATCGGTAAACATATCAATGCTACAGGCAGTTTACGCAACTGGCAGAAACAGGGAGTACTACTTCTCAATACTGTTTTAACGGTAGAGGCGCATAAGGCCGGCTCGCACCGGAGTAAAGGTTGGGAGATTTTTACTACTGAAGTAATCAAATATTTAAATGAGACTCGGCCACACTTGGTGTTTATCTTGTGGGGTAGAGATGCGCGCAGTAAAAAGTTGCTCATAGATAGCAATAAACATCTAATTTTAGAATCCCCTCATCCATCGCCACTATCGGCACATGCTGGCTTTTTCGGAAATCATCATTTTTCTCGTTGTAATGAATTTCTCGCGAATCATAATATGTCGCCAATTGAATGGTAGCCTGCTTAAATTACGGTTCGCACGGGTCCTGGTCGCACCTCTATTCTTGGGATACACAACTTCGTGCGCCTTCGGCTAGCAAGGCCGCTAAAGCCAAGCTTATGGTCCCAAGAATAGAGGCAGCGACCACCCGTTCGATAAGTTACGATTTAAGTGAGCTATGGGCTTGGGTTATTGTTTAGTAGGCAGCGGACCGAGAAGCCGTTCCTACGAGGGTTGCCACCGGCGGAATTTACGCCCGATGAAGCGAGGCTCAAGATACGCGCGTGATTGCTATCACTGTAGGAAGTAGAGGACCAGTAGTAGCCGACGCCGCCTCCATAGAGGAACGAGCTACTGTAATAGAGACCCGCGATCAAGAAATTAGGCACAGTACCAGGGCCAGCTTTAGAATAGAAACCATTATTGTTTTCCGAAGCAGAAGTAGTACTATTTAAGCCATACTGATGGGCTAGCATATAAAAGTCTGATGTAGTTTGCCAATTAGTAGCGCTGGTGGTTCTAGATGTTGGCAGTCTCCATCCTTTAGGGCAAATACTATAAGGTGCATCAGTATTGTCGGTAGTAATAGAACGGCCAGAACCAAGCGTAGCTGCATCCCATGAGTAGTAAGAATAACATGGAGTATTCTGACCACTAGCCCCACAATCAGTCTTATTGCCAGAGTTATACAACTTAGCCACATTGTCGGTAGTTCCGAATACATCGGAAGAAGCAGGAAGCATCAATCTAGTTCCACCTTCCGTAGTTGTCCAACCATTAGTAGTAGGTAAGGTGTAGTCTGAAGTAAAGTCTGTATCACCGGATGAAAGAGCAGTACCACCAGCAAGGTTTAGGTTCTTGGTCATCCATACTTTACCATCCTTTAGTTTAGCTATAGTATAGTCTTGGTTATCACGTTTGTCTTTTAGTGTATGAGTTTCTTC
>JAZQXF010000074.1:0-10099 GCA_045632725.1 Candidatus Nanosyncoccus sp. | reverse complement strand
GCGGTGTCGGCTACTACTGGTCCAGTACGGTCAGTAGTTCAGTGATCGCTCGCTACCTGTCCTTCTATTCTAGCGGTGTCCTTCCCGAGTACAACTACTACTACCGATACCGCGGTTTCAGCGTCCGCTGTGTTCTGCGAGAGTCCTAGTCTCTCTCACTCGGCTCATCTCCGCAACCCTCTTGTAGAGATGCGATATAGAATTGGTGTGGTATAATGATTGGTGGATGGGGAGGTAGAAGGTGAGAAAATGGTAGCAGCAAAAAGTAATCAAGGAAAAGATGAGCCTCGTAAGGTAGAGGATGATTCGGTTCTTGAAGAAATTGGACCAATTGAACGTAAGGAATATGATAGGCTAAAACGGCGCGCAATTAAATTTGAATCGACCAACCGTAAATATATTTTGGTACTGCCGTGTGATGGGAATCAGGGCTGGTGCGAAGTAAGTGAACATTCGGCTTTGATCTATAAATATAAAGTATGTTTGGAGCTAGGTGCATCCGTAACGATGACGGATGATTTTGATAGTTTCTATATTCAATATGATATTGGAAGAATAAGAACGCGTGGCTATGATACGGTGCGGCGTAGAATTAAGAAAGCTGGACTATATTGGCGTGAGATAGTGAAAGATAAGTGCGTGGTCTTTGAGCTAAATACGGCATTTTCGGAAAAAGAGATTGCGAAAATGCAGGAAGAAGAAGTACGGCGACAAAATGAAATAAATAGTATTGTAAAAGTACAATTTGCTGATCCGATATTGTTCCAGATGATCACCGAGGTGGCAACTAGGTTCCACCGAATTTGTTTTCGGAGGCTAGATAGGGTATCGGGCGCAACCAATGGCGAACGGATAGTAGAGATGGCGGATGAAATTATTAGATTATATTATGACCTAACCATGAAGAAAAAGACACATGAAGAAAGAATGGTGGTGTGGGAGAAGATGATGGATTTATCGCAAAAGCTTTTGGTGGAGGTGCAAATTGTAGCGATGTTAAAACTGTGGACAAGAGATGCCTGCGTAAAGGTGGGCGAAAAAGTGCTAGAGCTACAAAAGAGGATAGAGAAGAATTTAGCATATGAAGCCAAGAGATATCGAAAGTGATATTGAAATAATAAGATTAAAGGGGCTAAGAGTATGGCTGCTTGAAGCTCTAACTAAGGCCTTTGAGGATGCAAGAAGAGGAAAGTTAAAAACTTACGATGAACATGCTTTTGAGGCAAACTGGATAGAGAATTTAACAAAACTAAGGGATGCGATTCTAGAATGGCGCTATATGCCTGGGGCGAGTGTGACTTTTGTGATTTTTGAGCCAATGGTAAGAGAAATCTTTGCGGCACCATTTCGAGATAGAGTGGTGCATCATTTTTTGTATAATATGCAGGCGGGATGGTGGGATGCGAGGTTTATCTATGATTCGTATTCTTGTAGGGTGGGAAAAGGTACGCTATTTGGTATAAAACGAATACAGCGATATATGAGGGTGGCATCGGAAAACTATACTAAAAAAGCTTATATTGTAAAAGCGGATTTGCAGGGATATTTCATGAGTTTGCCAAGACAAGGATTGTACGATGAGGTGAAGTTGGGACTGGATAAGCAGTTTGCAAAATATATAGATGATCCGATGGGATATCAGGTATATAAAATATGTGATTTTTTGTGGAAGCAAGTACTATTTGATGATCCAGTAGTAAAGGCTAGGCGAAGGGGGTCAAAAAATAATTGGAATCCAGATATATTACCGCCACGTAAGAGCTTGTTTCGACAACCTCCAGGAAAGGGGATCGTGATTGGGAATTTGACTTCCCAGCTAGCATCAAATATCTATTTGAATCAGCTAGACAGATATGTGAAATATGAGCTTGGCTATAAAAATTATGGGAGATATGTGGATGATTTTATTATGATAGTGCCGGAGGGGCAATATATCATGCTAAAACAAGATATGAACAAAATTAAAAATTTTCTGAGTGAAAAGTTGACATTAACGATGCATCCGGATAAAAGATATTGCCAAGAAGTAAAGAAAGGGGTGAGCTTTCTTGGGGCGAGAATATACCCGAACTGTTTATACCCATCGGATAGATTGCAAAGTAGTTTTCAGAGAGCGGCTAGTGGCTTGGCGCAGGGATATAGTAATGTAGATAGCCTCATATCGTATTTGGGAATAATGAAACATTTTGATGGAAATAAATTTGTGCAAGAAGTATTTGATGAAATGGGTTTTACGCCGGATGACTTAATGGAATAGGGGTAGAGAGTTGCGGAGATGAGCCGAGTGAGAGAGACTAGGACTCTCGCAGAACACAGCGGACGCTGAAACCGCCCTAACGGATAGCCGAAAACTTGAGACTGCTAGGACAATATTCGCTTTCTCTCGTGAAAGTGATAAAAGATGGACTCTTCCTGGGAAGAGTGAGTCTCACCCAACTCTCTTGTTAAATTACTTTACGAGAAAAGCGCGACTGGGGTGACTGGCTATTGTACGGTCTTGATGGCGGTGGGATGCGGTTTTCTCAGTAATTCTCCCCTAACTATATTGAAGTTTGCGGCGTTTGCGGTGATGGATGCGGGCGATAATAACGGTAACTATGAGAACAATAGAAAAAACAATACTAAAAATAAACCAAAGTGGGCAAATGATAACATTTTGTTCAGTAGTGGAGACAGTGTCATTGAAATAGATTGTCTGAGTAACTTTAAAGATACCTAAGGGTGGGAGATTATCGATACGGTGATTGATGTAACGTATGGTCTCGGGGAGGACAATTTCTTTGAATTTATCTGACTGGCCATTATCTGTTTGGTTGTCGCTAGAAATAATAGCTTCATCAGTGAAGGCGTTTTTGATGTCAATAAAAATGATAGCATCACTGTGGGTGTTGCCGCGATTCTCGATGGTGGCGGAGAGGGTAATATCGGGATTTAGGGCAAAGCCGGGGATGTAGTTTTCGAGAATGGAACCATCGCGTATGGTGATGCCGGTGACATCAGCATATAAAACACTAGCAAGGGCGAGGACATTGCTAACATTGAGGTCTTTATTATCGACAGCTTCAGGATTTTCGGTAACGACAAGAGCGGCGTATTGCCCGCCAGCGGGTACGCCCTCTGGGACATTAATGGTGTAATTAACGGTGCAATGCTCATTTGGCTTGATGGTGCCGGTGGGGTTTTCGATGGTGACCCAATCGACAATGTCGGAATAAGTATTAGAGCTAGAGAGCGATTCGGCATCGTTGAAGGTACTAAATGGTTCGACAGAGACAATAAAAGAGAAATCTTCGGTGGCATCGTATGGGTTGGCAACAATGATACTGCCGGAATAGGTGCCGCCAGCCTCGAGAGAGAAGCGCTGGCTCATAGGGAGAACGGAAAAAACTTTTTCTTTCATTTGTATTATTATAACAGAAATGGTGATATAATGAGGGTATGTTAGATGTGAAATTTATCCGAGAAAATTTAGAGCTTGTTGAGAAGTCTACACGGGAGAAGGGCTATAAGATAGATATTAAAGAGATTTTGGATTTGGATGACAAGAGGAAGAAAGAGCTCGCTGAGGTGGAGGCCTTAAGACAAGAACGAAATGAGATTGCTAGTAAAATGAAGGGTGGCAAGCCAGAGACAGAATTAATAGAGGCTGGTAAGAGAATTAAAAGGGAGCTAGCAGAGAAAGAGGAAGTTTTAGCTGAGATAGAGGCTAAGCTAAAGGCGGTGCTAAAGGCGGTACCAAATATTATCTTTGAAGATGTACCACTGGGTGGTGAGGAATGCTCAGTTGAGGTAAAGAAGTGGGGAGAAAATCATCAGACCGGAGTAGATCATTTAGATTATGCCGTGAGTCGTGATTGGGTGGATTTTGAGCGCGGGGCGAAGGTAGCTGGTGCAAAATTCTATTATCTAAAAGGTGATTTGGCACTTCTTGAAAATGCCCTTTTGCAATATGGCCTGTCGAAAGTGTTGGAACATGGCTTTACCTTTATGACTGTGCCAGATATGGTGAGTTCTAGGGTGCTAGAGGGGTGTGGGTTTAATCCGCGCAGCTCTGAGCAGTCTGATGAATATTATATCGAAGGCGAAGATTTGGCGATGATTGCTACGGCAGAGATGCCACTTACGGGCTATCATATGGATGAGATTATTGATGAGGATAAATTGCCATTATTTTATGCTGGATATTCGGCGTGTTTCAGAAAAGAGGCGGGGACATATGGCAAATATACTAGAGGATTATTCCGAGTACATCAGTTCAATAAGCTAGAGATGTATGCTTTTTGTTTGCCAGAGCAAAGTAAAGAAATTCATGAGAAGATTTTGGCTATCGAGGAAGATATTTGGCAAGGGTTGGGGATTCCTTATCACGTAATAAATATAGCAGCGGGTGATCTCGGTGCACCGGCAGCAAAGAAATATGATATGGAATATTGGTCGCCGGTAAATCAAAAGTATCAAGAGATTACATCTTGTTCTAACTGTACGGATTTTCAGGCTAGGTCATGTAATGTGCGAGTGCGCAGGAAAGATGGTACGATAGAATTTGTCCATACCCTGAATGGGACTGCGATTCCATTAGCACGGGCGCTAGTGGTGATGCTAGAAAATTACGCTACCGAAGGCGGCAAATTGAAGGTGCCGGAGGTATTGAGACCATATCTAAATAATAGAGAGGAGATCTAATATGATCGAAAAAATTGAAATGAGTGGCAATGGCTACAGAATTGAGGAGCCATTCAAGAAATACACCGAAAAACGAATAGGGAAGTTAGATCGTTATTTGCCGAGAGGTTTCAAAAAGGATGTGGTTGCTAAGGTGGTAGTATCTGAAATCGGTAAAAGTAAGGGTGAAAAATATGAGATTTCGGTAGCGATGGATATTCCTGGTGGTAAGGTGATAGCGGCGCGTGATGAGTGTTCTAATGTGTTTGCCGGGGTAGATTTAGTAGAGGCAAAGTTGATGGGACAGATTCGGCGCTATAAGCTAGAAGTACAGCCACATCGCCAGAAGAAAAATTGGCGTGACCTCTTTATTAAGAGGAAATAGTGTGATAAAATAGGGGGAAGTTAATTCTGTTTGGAGGCTTATGGCGAAAAAACCTAAGATGGCTGAGAAAGCTGATGCTAAAAAAAGTGAAAAAAAGATAAAATCTCATAAAGAAAAGAAACCAACTGATAAGTTGGCTGATAAGACTGCGTTGACAAAGTTTTTGCAAGGTGTCTTTGGTGATGCTCAAAAGAAGATTCTTCGCCGTTTATGGAAGAAGGCTCAAGAAATTAACAAATTAGAGTCAAAATATGAGGCGATGAGCGATGAGGAATTAGCGGAACAGACAAATATTTTTAAACAGAAAATTGATAAAGCTTTGAAGGTGGCGCGAGCCGAGCAGGGTATTAATAAGACTGGCAAAAAGCGCCCACCGGTGGATGATACGAAGATATTGAATGAAATATTGCCGGATGCATTTGCTGTCGCAAGGGAAGCAGCGAAGCGTGTGGCGGGCTTAAGGCCGTATGATGTACAGTTAATCGGTGGTATGGTGCTTCATGAGGGCGCAGTAGCAGAGATGAAGACTGGTGAAGGTAAGACTTTAGTAGCAATGCTACCAGCATACCTTAATGGTTTGACTGGTCGTGGCGTACATGTGGTGACCGTAAATGACTATTTGGCTCAGCGTGATGCTGGATGGAATGGTCCAATTTATGATTTTCTAGGTATGAGCGTAGGTGTAATCATTAACAATGCTTCTTTCGTATATGATAGCGAGTATGAAAATGAAGAACATGAGGATGAGAGGTTTAGGCATTTGAGGCCGGCTACTCGTAAAGAGGCTTATGCGGCAGATATTACCTATGGTACTAATAATGAATTTGGTTTTGATTACTTGCGCGACAATATGACCAGCGAGGTGCAGTATTTGCGCCAGAGAGGATTGAACTTTGCGATTGTAGATGAGGTAGATTCGATTCTGATTGATGAGGCACGGACACCTTTGATAATTAGCGCGCCGGCAGGTGATAATCCTGAATCTTACTATCAATTTGCTAAGGTGGCTTCGCGCTTGGTACCGGAGGATTATATTTTCGATGAAAAGCGGCGTAGTGTAACTTTGACCGACAAGGGTATAGAAAAGGTACAGGAGATTCTAGGCGTAGATAATTTATATTCTACTAAGAATACACGTTTGGTTTATCACCTGGAGCAAGCGATTAGGGCGGAGATTATCTTTAAGCGTGATAAAGATTATGTAGTAACAAATTCGGGCGAAGTGATAATTGTGGATGAACATACCGGACGGTTAATGCAAGGTCGTAGGTATAATGAAGGCTTGCATCAGGCGATAGAGGCAAAGGAAGGTGTAGTGGTAAAGCAGGAGTCTATGACATTGGCCACCATCTCTTTCCAGAATTTCTTTAGGTTGTATACCAAGTTATCTGGTATGACTGGTACGGCATTTACTGAGGCGGAGGAATTCCAGCAGATTTATGCGCTAGATGTGATTCAAATTCCACCCAACAAGCCGATTGCGCGCATAGATAAAGATGATTTAATCTATAAGACTAAAGCAGCCAAACTAAAAGCGATTGCTGAAGAGATTAAAAAATATCACGAAAAAGGTCAGCCAGTACTAGTGGGTTCTGGGTCTATCGCAAACAATGAAGAAATTGCGAGATATTTAGATGCACAGGGCATTCCTTATGAGATTTTAAACGCGAAGAACAATGAGCGCGAGGCGGCGATCATCGCTAAGGCAGGTGAAAAGGGCGCAATTACCTTGGCTACCAATATGGCGGGGCGTGGTACTGATATTAAACTTGGCGAAGGCGTGAAAGAGCTTGGTGGCTTAGTGGTGATAGGTTCGGAGCGACATGATAGCCGGCGTGTGGATAATCAGTTGAGAGGTCGTGGTGGACGGCAGGGCGATCCTGGAACTACACAATTCTTCGTGAGTTGCGAAGATGATTTGATGAGAATCTTCCAGGGTGACAGAGTAAAGATATTGATGACTCGGTTGGGTGTAGATGATGATATGCCGATTCAGACTCGGGCGATTTCTAGGACTCTAGAGGCTGCCCAGAAAAGGATAGAGGGTTTCAACTTTGACTCACGTAAGAACGTAGTGCAGTACGATAACGTGATTAACCGACACCGTAAAGTAGTATACATGATGCGGCGGAAGATTTTGGAGGGTGATGATATCTTCCCAGAGATTAAGCGCTTGATGCGTGATGAAGTGAGAATGCTGACCGAGTTTTCTTCACGGATAAATAAGAAATTTGATGATGAATTTAAGGCGGTATTTGACCTGGATGATGATTTGATTCACGAGATTGGCTTAATGCGCAAAGAGAAAGATCGTGAAAAGCTGGCGTTAGAAGCGGTAGAAGAAGCTTACCATAAGAAAGAGCTAGAATTTGGCGAAGAAACTATGCGCAAGGTAGAGCGTGAGGTGTATCTAAAAGTATTAGATGCTTTATGGATGCAACATCTTGAGAATATGCAGCATTTACGCGAAGGGATTCACTGGCGAAGTGTAGGTCAGCGTGATCCTTTAGTGGAGTATCGTTCGGAGTCGCAGAAATTATTTGATAGCTTACAAAGGAACTTGCGTGAGGAAGTTTTGAAAATCCTTCTTACTATTACTCCGGCAGAGGCGGCGGCAGACAATGCGATGGATGGTGAGGAATATGAGAGCGAACTTACCAAGATGGCAGAATCTCAGACCGAGAAGGGTGTGAATGAAATTTCTGCTGGAGAAAAGAACTTAGATGATGAATTTAAAAAAAGCACCAAGAAAGCAACCGTAAAAGGCGCTACGACAAAGAAGAAATCATCAAAGAAAAAGAAGTCTAAGGGGAAGAAGAAATAGGTAAATCTTCTTATTATAGCATAAACGTTATAAAAATGCAAGTTTTAGGTGGTGTGTGAGGTAAAAATGAAGCATTCTGTCGAGGAAATAACTCTAAAAAGTGGCGCTAAGGGGCTACTGATTGATATTCCTGGTGCGAGTGTGATGTCTACCAGGGTGCAGTTTCGGGCGGGGATGCTTTATGCAAAGAATAAAAATGTTTATGAGATTCCGCATCTGGTAGAACACTTGGCTTTTGGTGCCAATGCGAAGTATAAGGATGAGCAGGCTTTTGAAGCGGAATTTACCAAGAATGGGGCTTACCATAATGCTTGGACTTCGGATATTTCGGTGTGTTATGAGACGGAGTGTGCAGACTTTGAATGGGATAGGATTATGGAGCTTCAGAGGCTTTCAATCTGTGAGCCGAAGTTTAATGAAGAAGAACTAAAAAGTGAGAAGGCAAATGTAAAGAGTGAGCTCACTGGTTATATGAATGATTATTATCGATTACTATGGCCACGCGTGCAGCAGGCGGTGGGGGAAGATATTTTGGATCTGTCGGAACGGATTAAAACCATCTCTAATATTGAGCTAAAAGATATTCGAGAGCACTATCGGCGAACGCATACTGCGAAAAATATGTTGTTCATTATTGCTGGCAAGATAAAAGGGCGGAAACATAAGATTATTAAAGGGCTAAACGATTGGAATCTAAAGGAAGGTGAGAAATTTGAGATACCAGTGGTAGATTTGCATAGGGGGGAAGCGGTGTCGATTAGACGAAAAGATGCGAGTAACATTACTTTTGGATTTTCTCTTTTGACCCCGCGGCATTTGGAACCAAATGAAGTTTTTGCAATGAACTGCTTGAATCATATATTAAATGGCACCACTAATTCAAAGATTTTTGGTACGGCTAGGAAACAGGGATTGGTGTATGGGATGGGGAGCTCGATTGCAAGTAACGCAACGAACTCTTATTGGGATTTTGATGGAGAAGTGAATGTGGAGAATGCTGAGGCATTGTTTGAGTTGATTCAGATGGAGCTAATGAAGGCCCTGAATGGAGAGATATCGGATGAGGATTTCTTGGCGGCAAAATCGTATGCGATGGGACGATTCCAGATGGGGGCGCAGACTGTGGGGCAGATTGCTGATTATTATGCGGAAAATTATTTTACCAATGAAGCGGTGCTAAAATATGACAACATGCCAAACTTAATTAAAGGGATTGATAAATTTAAGATGGTAGAACTAGCCAGGGAATTTGCTGGCTCGGGAATAAAAGGTTTTGCGGCGGTATCCTCTACTGATAAAGCGTTTATTAATAGTTTGGAAAATAGACTGAATTTTTAAGATTATTTAATAAGACCGCTCAGGCTTCGAGAATTTAGAAGGTTAAATATTCTTTATAATAATAACCTTACTACTAATACTACTAACCTTATGCAGGCTCCTCTTTATTTGGCGAGGAGTGGTAATATTAGCGGTGGCTCCTATTATCTTGCAAACATCCATGGCCGTTATTGGTCTAGTACGGTTGATGGATCGGAAACAGCCCATTCCCTAGATTTTAAACTTGATGTCATTTACCCCACGAGCTACTATGGTCGTTATGCTGGTTTCAGTCTCCGCTGTGTTCTGCGAGAGTCTCTGGTGATGTTATTCTCCGATTGTCATAATGAAGTAAAACAATTAAGAAGATGATAGGAAGTAATAAAATCTCTTTAGGGAGAGCGGAGCCTCTAGCGGGAGAGACAACGCACTGACCTCCCGCTGTAGCGGTAGTAGCGATTCGCTGGGTACAGAACCGTGGAACTGAAGTAGAGGTAGTACGCGTAGGAGGGGGAATTCACCGTACTAGACCAGTAGTACCCGTTAGTACCAAAACTGTACAGGGTAGTGCCATTCAGGTAGCCCGAACGAATAAAGTAAAGAGGATGAGTATTCATAATGGCAGTAAAGGCATTAGGAGCATAACCAACATTCTGACCACCAAGGAGATCTATACCATCATCATTTAGGGTGGTGCTGAATATATAATATTATACATATTCTCATTATCCTCCTTAATAGGCTACGCTCTATCACCATTACACTGATCCTAATACTGGACCGGATAGTCCTAGTCAGCTTTCCTCCAATTATTCCTATGCTTCCTTTGGGAGGAGTGGAGGATATTTCTGGTTGCTCTCTCCGGCCGACCGGCACTCCGGTGGTGTCAATGTGTTCAATGTGGATCCGGC
>JAZQXF010000073.1:0-18561 GCA_045632725.1 Candidatus Nanosyncoccus sp. | reverse complement strand
ATTACTCTATCGTGGGGTTGATTTACAAGTTAGCGTGTGGTAGGATTAAATTAGAGTTTATTTAGATTGCTTCTTTGTGGGAGCAATCTTTAGTTTTATTGTAAGCTTAATATCTTCAATAGAAACTTCCATATAAACCCCTCCTTTCTCCTTGCCATAGTTAATTGTTAATAATTACAACCCCACGTTTTTGCAATCTAGCATATCTGTATTTTTATTTCAACCCCCCCTACCGATTAATGCTGAGGGACTTAGATTTGCCTATGTTGACATTTTATAGCGTTTGTGCTATAATGTAAGCAATGGTCACATTTTGGCGTGGTCAAAATTTAGCTAGAGAGGGGGCAACTGTTATATGTTGCTAGAGTATTTGGAAAAATGGAAGAATGGCGATATTCGTGTCGAGATGTCCGGGGATGGGGATGATATATGCGCGATAGTGATGCACATACCAGCACTTAATTACAATGTAGATTCTGATAGATTCTCGTATCTGATGGATCACATTAATGCGAGATCGGGTGGATCATTATCTACTCGTACGACATTCCAGGATTTTAAAAATGGATTATTAATCCTGCATGTCGACTGCCGTAGCTTTTACTACGATGAATCAAAAGTAACGGAGTCGATAAGAATATTCCTGGAGGTACTGCTTCCAAGCCTGGAATACTGAATTGAAGTTCGGCTCATTCCTGGCCCGCATTAAGCGGGCCTTTTTCATGCAAAATATTTTTCGGCGCGTATGTGTACGTACGTATTGTAAAAAGATGAGAGGTGTGATATAATGAAGGGGTTACCTAGACATAAGGTAAGGTCTGAGGTCGTTTGGAAACGAGCGGCGGAGGAAACCGGCCTAAAAGTCTAGTTTTAATAGTGCTACTTTACTTGTAATAAGTGGTAGAGTGCGAAGGAGGAGTTTTGTCTGGTGTACAGAGATAAAACTCTCAAAAATCCCTACTAGAGGTAGGAAAATGGTTTTGCCTGATGATCAGAGGCAAAACTCTAATAATAACATAATAAAGGAAAGGAACAGGATGCAAGTCATTCTCGGCACCAAAATTGGTATGACCCAGATCATTAGCGAAGATGGCATGGTTACCCCAGTAACTATCCTCCAAGCTGGCCCTTGCGCAGTGACTCAGATAAAAACTGTCGATACCGATGGTTATAATGCTGTGCAGGTGGGATATGGTCAGGGTAAGAATCTGAGCAAGTCGGTGGCTGGCCATGTAAAAAAGGCTGGTGAAAATATTAATCCTAAGGTTTTGAAGGAATTCCGCGTAGAGGTAATTCCTGAAGGGATGAAGCTAGGTGATACTCTCACGGTAGAGAGCTTTAAGCTTGGCGACAAAGTAGCGGTAACTGGTACAAGCAAAGGTAAGGGGTATGCTGGTACTGTGAAGCGCCACAATTTCAACGAATCTCGCAACACACATGGCTTTAAGGGTAACATCCGCCGTGTGGGCTCGATTGGTTCGATGTATCCACAAAAGGTATTTAAGGGTAAGAAAATGCCAGGCCGCATGGGTCATGACCAAGTAACTGTAAAGAATTTGGTAGTGGCTTATATTGACACAGAAAACAATCTGATTGGCCTAAAAGGCGCAGTACCTGGCCCGAAAAAAGGTATCGTAAGTGTGGAGGGAGAGGAATAATATGGCTACTTTGAATAAAGATATTTTCGGATTAACCGTAGAAAACCACGAACTCGTAAAGCTTGCTTATGATGCATATCTTGCAAATTCAAGAAGCTCACACGCAAAAACTTTGAAGCGTGGTGAAGTGAGTGGTGGTGGCAAAAAGCCATGGAAGCAAAAAGGTACTGGTAGAGCACGCTTTGGTTCTACACGTAACCCAATCTGGCGCCATGGTGGTGTGGCATTTGGTCGCACCGGCGAAGAAAATTTCACCAAGAAGATGTCGAAATCTTCTAAGCGTTTGGCCGTAAGGCAAGCTTTGTCAATGAAAAATGCAGAAAAGGCAGTATTTGTACTGGATGCTGCAGTAAAACTAGATGGCAAGACCAAGAGCGCAGTAAAAGTTTTGAAAGATTTGAAGTTAGATGGTAAGAATGTACTAGCCGTAGCGGCGGAAAAAACTCCAGAAGTTTTACGTTCTACCAATAACTTACCAAATGTAAAATTAGTGCGCGCAACATACTTAAATGTCTTTGATATTATGAATGCCGATGCGATAGTATTTTCAGAGTCGGCTCTTAAGGCTACTGAAGAGTGGCTAATGGGAGAGGAGAAGTAAGATGGAAGGCAAGAATACTGATATTAAGCTTCATCTCTTGGAGCCTAGAGCAACTGAAAAAAGTTACCTAGAGCAGACTAACCGAATCTATGTTTTCCCAGTGAAAAAGTCGATGGGTAAGCAAGAGATTGCTCGGATGGTAGAAAAAGAATTTAATGTCACCGTGACTGATGTACGCACATTGATTCGCAATGGCAAAAAGACTAAATTTAGCAAAGGCAAGCATGCTTATCCTGGCACTACTTATCGCCAAGACAAGAAGTTTGCTTACGTAAGATTAAAGCAAGGTGATTCGATCAAGGTGTTCGAAGAACCTGAAGAAGATAAGAAAACCAGCGCAAAGGAAGCTAAAGCCGACAAAAAGGCTGCAGCCGACAAGAATGCAGGGAAGGAGAATAAATAATGGCTATTAAAGCGTATCGCCCGATTACGCCGGCTCAGCGTCAAAAGACTACCCAGGATTTTGACCAGATTACCACAAAGAAGCCGATGAAATCACTTTTGAAGGCGAAAAAACAGCAAGCTGGTAAGAATAACCAAGGCCGGATTACCGTACGGCACCGTGGTGGTGGCGTGAAGCGGCACTATAGAATTATGACCTACAATTTGCCAAAGGATTTGACTTTGACAGTTGAAGAGATTGAGTATGATCCAAATCGATCAGCACGTATCGCACGAGTAAAAGACCAGAATGGTGTATATTATTATGTGCTTGCTGACACCAAGATGACTAAGGGTACCACTTTTAAGACTGGTGATGAAATAGAGGTGGAAGATTCTTCAAGAATGCCACTAGAGAATATCCCAGTAGGTACTTTTGTATATGCGATAGAGCTTGCTCCTGGTAAGGGTGCGCAGATGGTACGTGCAGCTGGTGCTCAAGCTCAGTTGATGGCTAAGGAAGATGGCTATGCTACTATTAAGATGCCATCTGGTGAAGTGCGTAAAGTATTAAGCGCTTGTGTGGCTTCGATTGGTACAGTATCTAATTTGCAGCATCAGAATGTAAAGATCGGTGCAGCTGGTAGGAAACGCCGTAAAGGTATTCGCCCAACTGTACGTGGTGTAGTGATGAATGCTACAGATCACCCACACGGTGGTGGTGATGGTGGTAGACATGGTTCTGGTAAGGCACCACGCACACCGTGGGGTCAGCTCACCTTGGGTTATCGTACTCGCCATAATAAGAAAACTAATAAAATGATCGTGCGCAGTCGCCACGAAGGAAAGAGGAAATAATGTCTCGGAGTCTTAAGAAGGGTCTATTTGTAGACTACAAACTCGCGAAAAAAGTTGCCGCACTTTCCAGCGAAGACCGCACCGTGATCAAGACTTGGGCACGCCAATCTACTATTTCGCCAGAAATGGTAGGTCGGACAATTGCCGTACACAATGGTAAGGTGCATGTACCAGTCTTTATCTCGGAGAATATGGTTGGTCATAAGCTAGGTGAATTTGCGCCAACTCGTAAATTCCGCCGCCACGGTGGTAAGAAAGCTGCAGAAGCTGCGGCCGCGAAAGGAAAGGCGTAAATTATGGCAGAAACTCATTTTGCACATGCATACGAAAAAGGTATCGATTCGCAGCCTCGTAAGACTAGCATCGTAGCTAGCTTGGTACGCGATCGCTACGTAGCCGATGCAGTAGTGATTTTAGAGCACACACAGCGCAGAGCTGCTCGTGCAGTACTAAAGGCAATAGAATCAGCTAATGCAAACCTATTAAATAATTCCAAGGTTAGCATCGATCCAAAGACTGTTCGTATTGCAAGGATTTTTGTAACTAGCGGTACTCGGATGCGCCGATATGTACCGGCATCGCGCGGTAGAGCGTTACCGTATGAAAAAATTTCGTCCAACATTTTTGTTGAGGTCGCAGGCGAAGAGAAAGTAAAGAAAGCTGCCTCTGAGGGCAAAAAAGCCGCTGATAAAAGCGCGCCTGAAAGTTCCGATAAAACAGAGGTGAAAGCGAAAAAGGAGAAGAAGTAATATGGGTCAGAAAGTTAATCCCATCTCTTACCGTCTCCAGATCAGCAAAGATTGGTCAAGCAAGTGGTTTACCCGCAAAGCTGACTTTCGGCGCTGGCTCGTGGAAGATGATAAAATTCGCAATATTATTGAGGAGAGATTTAAAGCTCGTCCGACTGTAGCGCGAGTTAATATTGAGCGCTCCGCCAACCTTACCACAATTACGATTTTGACAGCAAAAGCTGGTGCAGTGATTGGTAAGCAAGGCGCAGGCATCAATGAGCTAAAGAAACAGCTCGAGAAAATTGTTGAAGGTCCAATTCGGATCAATGTAGAAGAAGTTAAAAAACCAGAACTTAATGCTAAATTAGTAGCAGAGAACATCGGATTTCAGCTAGGTAAGCGGATGAACTTCCGCCGTGCTGTAAAGATGGCTTTGCAGTCCACTATGAATGCGGGTGCCAAAGGCGTACGTATTGAGGTAGCAGGCCGACTGAATGGCGCAGAAATGAGCCGTCGCGAGAAGTTTATTGAGGGCTCAGTGCCTCTACATACTTTGCGCGCGGATATTGATTTCTATTGTCATCATGCGCCAACTATCGCTGGTATCGTAGGTGTTAAGGTTTGGATTTATAAGGGGGAGAAATAAAATGGCAATACTTATTCCAAAGAAAGTACCACATCGCAAGGTACGTAAAGGTAAAAATGAAGGCATTGCTACCCGCTGCAATACTGTAGCGTTTGGTGATTATGGCTTGATGTCGCTAGACAACGAGCGCATCAACTCTCGCCAGATCGAGGCAGCACGCCAGGCGATCACCCGCTATATTAAGCGTGGTGGCAAGATTTGGATTCGAATCTTCCCACATACACCAGTTACTAAGAAACCACTTGATGTAAAAATGGGTTCTGGTAAAGGTGAGCCACAGTTTTATGTAGCAAAGGTGAAAGCCGGTACGGTAATGTTTGAAATTGCAGATGTTACCGAAGAGCAGGCAAAAGAAGCTTTGCGTTTAGCATCGCACAAATTGCCAGTAAAATGTAAAATTATAAAGAAAGAGGAGTTCTAAGATGGCACACACACTCATAGGTACGGTAACCTCCGACTCGCGTGATAAGACCATTACCGTCTCCATTGTTAGTCGGGAAACTCATCCACTTTATCGTAAACAGTACACGAAGACCCGTAAATATACCGCTCATGATGAGAAGAATGAAGCTAAAAAAGGCGATCGTGTACAAATCATGCAGGTAGCTCCAATCTCCAAGACCAAGGCTTATACTTTGGTGAAGGTGATTGAGCGCTCGCATGGTACGATTGAGCTAAAAGATGATGTCAATAAAGCTTACGAAGCAGAGAAAATCGGTGCAGATGAAATAGCTAAGGCTAAAGCAGCTGAAGCAAAAGAATCTGAAGGGGAGGAGGCTTAAATGATACAGCAAGAAAGCAGATTAAAAGTGGCCGATAACAGTGGCGCAAAGGAACTTGGAGTGATTCGGGTACTTGGCGGTACTAAGGCTAGATATGCACGGGTAGGTGATATTGTAACTTGCTCGGTGAAAGAAGCTTCACCTACTGGCAACGTAAAGAAGAAAGCTGTAGTGCGCGCAGTAATCGTGCGTACTCGCCAACCGATTCGCCGACCAGATGGTTCAACTATTCGCTTTGATGAAAATGCGGCAGTACTAGTGAATGATGATAAGACTCCGAAAGGTACACGCGTGTTTGGGCCAATTCCTAGGGAACTTCGCGACCTTGGCTTTTCTAAAATTATTAGCTTAGCTCCGGAGGTACTCTAAAATGGCACAGAATTTAAAGATTAATGATAAAGTTTTGGTAATTGCTGGCGACAACAAAGGCAAGGAAGCTAAAATCGTAAAGATTGACCGCACTGCGGGTAAAGCATGCCTTGAAGGTATCGGCATCGTAGAGCGCCACGTGAAGAAGTCTTACTTGAACCCAGCAGGTGGCAAGAAGACTATTCATGTGGGAATCGATTTGTCAAACTTAAAGTTAAAAGAAGCAGCAAAGTTTGATAAAACTACTGCGAAGAAAGCCGATAAGGCTGATAAAAAAGCTAAGAAAGGAGCTAAATAATGGCGGAAAAGAAAACGGCTGCCAAGGCTACAGCAAAGGCTAGCAAGTCTGAAGCTACAGCTAAAGCACAACCACGCCTCAAAGCTCTCTATAACAATGAGCTAAAGGCGAAATTACAAAAGGAGCTTGGTCTAAAAAATATTAATCAAGTTCCAGAACTAAAGAAGATTACAGTATCTTCTGGTGTGGGCAAGAAGCGTGAAGATAAGAAATTCACCGAAACTGTAACTTTGACTTTGGCAAAAATTACTGGGCAGGCACCAACTTCGCGGCTTGCTAAGAAGTCGATTGCGACCTTTAAGATTCGGAAAGGCATGGGTGCACCAGTAGGGTATCTTACGACTCTTCGTAATGATAAAATGTACGAATTCATGGATCGTTTGATCAATATCGCATTGCCGCATGTGCGTGATTTTCACGGTGTAAGCCGGACAGCATTTGATGCACAAGGTAATTACAACTTAGGGTTAAAAGAGCAAACTGTATTCCCAGAAATTACCTTCGAAGATGCAGCGGCTCTACATGGTCTCGAAGTAACGTTTATTATTAAAAATGGTTCAAAGGAAGGAAGCTATAAATTGCTAGAACTTTTCGGAATGCCGTTTGAGAAAGGAGAAAAGTAAGATGGCCAAGAAATCTGCTGTTCTCCGTGATGAAAAACGACGTAAAATGAATGAAAAATATAAAGCTAAGCGCGCAGAGTTGAAAGCTGCTGGTGATCTAGAAGGCTTACAGAAGTTGCCGCGCAATGCTTCGCCAACACGGCTCAAGAATCGTGACCTTCTTGATGGTCGCCCACGTGGGTATATGCGCCGATTTGGTCTTTCACGCATTAACTTCCGGGAAAAAGCAAGTAAAGGCGAGATTCCTGGTGTAACTAAGAGTAGCTGGTAGGAGAAAGGAGAAATATGTCATTACAATCTACAGATCAAATTGCTGACCTATTGACACGTATTCGTAATGCAATAGAGGCAAACAAGAATGAGATCCTAGTCCCTACTTCGAAGCTTAAAGTACAAGTAGTGGAAGTATTAAAGAAAAATGGCTATGTAGCAAACTTTGAAGTGATTGATGGTAAGCCACGTGGCATGCTAAAGGTTACAATTAACGAGCTAGGCACCAATGTTAAGATTAATGAGATTTCAAAGGTATCAAAGCCAGGCCGTAGAGTGTATTCAGCGGCTGAAGATTTGCCAGTAATAAAATCTGGCCGGGGTATGGTAATTGTATCTACCTCTAAGGGTTTGATGACTGGTCGTGAGGCAAAGAAGAATCATCTCGGTGGCGAAGTGCTTGTAAAAGTTTGGTAATACTTTCTTCTTGGGAAAAAATCAATTAAGTTGATTGCAAAGGTGAATTGGGGATAATCCCCAATTCATTTTTTTGTGTATTTTATATATTAATATAATTAATGCTTATGTTTGATTTTTGATAAAAGTTGCGATAGAATATGGCGAAATAGAGCGAAAGGAACGAGTGGGCGGCCTAGGGCTCGTTTTGCTGGCGGCGGTGATACCGTGCGGAACATTATATTAATCATAACCAAAGGAGGAGAATGGGCATGAGATTAATATCAAATTTAAAGCGGGCTACATATGTGGCTACAGCATCCGTGTTGATGTTGGCTGCGGTTCCGGTAGTACCAAGCGGAAGGGCGTATGCTGATGGCACGGATTGTGCATCTGATGACGCAACGCTGACACAGCTGCTGGGTGATGCTGGTGTGGCGAGTTTTGCGTTTTGTGGAAATATCGCAAAGACGCTCAATTTGACTAGGGATGTAGAGATTGATTTGGCTGGAAATACATTGACTGGTAAAGTAGTGGTGTATGAGGGATACAATGTAACATTGAAAAACGGTGTGATTGCTGGCGCAGCGATTAATGATAATATCGTTTCAAATAAAGGCATTTTGACACTTGAAAACATGAATATCACTGCTAATACCTACCCGGCAGTAAATAGCAATGGTGGGACAACCACAATCAGTGGTGGTACCTATAGGACAAATGGCGCTACCGTGTTGGCCGCAAAGAATGGTGGTACAACGACAGTTAATGCTGGTGATTTTACAGGTGGAATTTATGGTGAAGTTACAGTGAATGGTGGCAAGTTTACGGTTGATCCAACTACATTTCTAGGTGCCGGAAAAGATGCATATGCATTTGATGACTATTGGATGGTAGGCAGTGAAGCTACGATTGTAGCTAGCGATGCAACTGTGCCAAAGGGGGCCAAAGTAGAGATTGCACGCGTAAATGCTGCTGAGTATAATGTTCTAAGCTATGATGTAAAAAATAGCGCGGGGGCTGATGCATCTTCGGATGTAACTATTACTGAAGAAGTTAGTGATACTGGCGAAAAAGTAGTTTACGCAGAAGGACTAGCTCAAGGTCGTAAGGAAATTGACATTACGAACAATAGTGGTAAGTCTGCCCATGCTACTTTGAGGATTTATGAATTCCAGGGAGTGGAGGATCAAGTGATTTTCAAGGGTAATAGTTTGCCAATGGAGATTGCTTCGAACAAATGGAATATTAGCTGGAGCTTGGTAGATTCTACTGATGAATCAGTAGCGACTGTAAGTGGCGATACCGTGACTGCAGTAGGTTCTGGCAAAGCGACTGTCACGGCGGAATTTAACGATACACTAAATTCGCAAGTGACCTTTGATATATATGTGTATGATTTTGATGAGAATGATGCTGATACACTTCTGATTAAGAAGGGTAAGACCGCAACCGTTAATACGGATAGCAGCTGGGATGTAGAGGGTGTTACATCCAATCAAAATGTACAATTGACTGATCAGCACGGTAGCTACTCGGTGAAGGGTGTAGAAACTGGTGCGGCAGAGTTGACATTTTCGATGTCGGTGAATGGTCAGGATTTCTCTAAGACTGTAAAAGCATATGTGTACGAAGTGGTAGAAAAAGATGTGATTTTGGAAAAGGGTACAACATTGGATGAGAGCCGTATTAATGAGATTATTGATAAGGGTTCTGATGATGTAGCAATGACCTTTAAGAAATTCAGCACCGATGGTGTAGCAAGCAACGATAATTTAGCTCTAACTGGCGAGAATGCTGGCAATACGGAAGTGGTTTATCGCCTATCTGTAGATGGCAAGAATGCCAATGTGAAGTTCAACCTACATGTATGGGAACTAGTAACTGAGAATTTGGAAGATGAATATGACCTTGGAAATGAGCAGATTGTCACAGAGACTTTTGAAGTATATGACAATAATGGTGCGGTCAGCTACATAGTAAAGAATGAGGCTGGCGAAGATGTGACTGATGTAGTAGTGGAAAAGAATGGTAACGGATATGTGATTCGGATTGCTGATGGGGCTATGCCTGGCGCATATACGGTGAAATTTGTTGATACGGTATTTGGCCAAGAAGTGGCGACAAGGACAGTAACAGTAAGAGTACATCAAATTAATACAACTGGTGAAGATTATCACTATATTGTGATGAGCCAGAGCCTATTTGGTGCAAGCGAGAATCGGTATGAGCTAGATGTGATGGAAGCAAGTAACTTTACGAGGAATCGTAACATTACTGCAACGGTTACTAATAATAGCTCATCGCTTAATGGTGTAAGAGTGGAATATCGCCATGGTGGAAGTTGGCGAATTACGGCTAATGCCGCAGGTTCTTACGAGATTAAATTTAGCGATGGTGTAGCATCAAAAACGATTAATGTATATGTAATGCAATTTACCTTTGGCCAGGATAGCTATCACGTACGTCGTGAAGATGGAATGGCGGGTGAGGTAATTAATGCTATCAATAGGTACTGGAACGAAGAAAATGCGAGAAATAGGTACTGGGATACTGAGTTCTCGATGGTAAATGATGAGACTGGTGCGGTAGTTGCGGAAGGTTATGGAGTAACTCCAACGGTAGCGCAGGATGGAGAATATAACTTTAAGTGGTGTATGTCGGATGGGGATTGCTTGCAGGCTGGTAACTACACAATTACCTTCAAAGCTTATGCAAATCGTGGTGATGAATTTGGTGGTAAGACCGTAACAAAGAGTGTAAGGTTGCATATCTATGAAATGGTAGCACCACAAGAAGATCTATACTTTATATGGACTGGCGATACGCTTGGTATCGATGTGCATGATTTGAATGATAGAGCTTCAACTCGGGCAAGGATTACAAGTGGTCCGGCAAATGGCTTGAGATTTGCTACTACTGGATTCTGGTTCTTCCAACAGACAGATTATAGTAGATTAATCGCTTCGAAACCTGGTGTATATACGGTGCGCTATACTGACTATATGGGTAATGGCGTAGAGGTAGATACTTACGAGGCTACGATTATAGTACTAGAAGTAGAAGAAGAAGAGCTCTTTGTAAGAAGGGGCGAAACCGTAACCTTGACTGGTAGTAAGGATTGGACAGCAAGCTTTGCTACTGATGGTATGACCGGTATAGATTATGAAGCAGAAGAAGGCGAGATTGAATTTGATACTACTGGCATGGAACTCGGTGAGCACGATGTATATACTGCGCACGACTTTAGCGAATTCGATGATGGTGAGTTCCCACCGCGCGAGTTGGTGAAAGTTACGACCGTGGTGGTGTACGATGTGTTTGGTGATGAAACTGATGATATGGATAAGGATTCAGATAGAGCAGCAGTAGCAAACTTCGTAGCTGGCAAGATTGCTGAGATGATTGAGAATGACTCAACAGATGATGAGCAGATTAGCTTGGATTTCAATATCGATGAGCTAAAAGAGGCACTTCGTAACGGTGAAATAATTGAGACTCGGCTAGAAGTAGAGCTGATGGATGAAGAGGATTGGGAATACGCAGAAACTTATGATGAGGTAGTGAAGATTGAAGATGAGGATGGAATTGTGGCGATGTATCGAGTTTACTTGGTAATCTATGTAGATGGTATAGATGAAGGCTTAGTGTATGAGCTAGATGATCCTATCACTATGAGGCTTGAGATTCCAGAAGAGCATCGCACAGTGGCAAGTGGCTACACTAGGACATTCTATGTAGTGCGCGGACACATGGCGATGGATGGTACGGAAACCGCAGAGTACTTAACAGTAACTCGGGATGGTAACTATCTAATTTTCAAGAATGCTAAGTTCTCTAGCTTCGCAATTAGCTATGAAGATACGCTAAATCCAGTAACACCAGATACGGGCTTTACGACTAAGGAAGTAGAATCTGCGGCTGCTTCGAAGTTAGCAATGGTACTAGCTGGTTTGATGAGCACTATTGTGCTAGCTGGTGTAGCGGTATTCACTAAGCGCAGTAAATAATATATTATATATACTATATATAATATATAGTAAATCACCCCTATACAACAGGGGTGATTTTATTTGGTGGAAAAGTGCAAAATGCTCATTTTTAATATTGACTTAAGGATTTTGGTGCCATATAATTTAAATTAGTAAAGTGGAGGAAAATATGGCAAAAAGTAAAATGGCTTGTGCTTTGTCGGCAACGGCTTTAGTGCTGGGGTCTGGAATTTTGGCTCCGGCGGCGTTTGCGGAAGGGGGTGATCCGTTTTGTATAGATGGCGGTGATTGCTATAGTACCTTGCAGGCCGCTTTCGATCAGGTGCCAAGCGATGGCACGCCTACTACCATTTATTTGGACAGCAATGAAGATGTCGTATATGATGGTGGCGGCGCTTTTTATACAGCTGGTAAAGGGGCTCACCCCGCTAATGGCAATTACAATGTAGTTTTTGATCTTAAGGGCAAAACTTATGTAATTCAGAAAGATCCAGTTGGTTCGACAGGTTATGAAACTCAGGCATTCCATCTTGAGAGGGGTGGTAAATTTACTTTCAAGGATGGTACTGTTAAAGCCGCTAGTGGCAGTGGAGTATGGTTTATCCTTCAAAACTATGCTGATACGGTACTTGATAATGTGATCTTGGATGGTAGCGATAATTCAGGGATTACTTATGTTGCTTCAAATAACTTCGGTTCATTGACCGTGAAGGGTAATTCGCAAATTCTTGCTTCGGAAGGTAAGGTAGCTTTTGACCTTTGGTATGGCATGAGTTCTGTGTATGATGGTGGTATTACGGTTACTTTTGGCGATGATTTTACTGGAAAAGTTGTCGGTAAAGTAGAGTATGGTCGCCATAATCGTGTTACTGATTCTGATTGGCGGGAAAAAGCTGTACTGAATATTAACAATGGTGATTTTGATATTGCATTTCAGAATGGTTCCACCGGTGCTCTTAATGGTGCAAATATTAACATTTCTGGTGGTGTATTTAGTGCTGAGCCAGATGCGGGGTACCTTGCCGAAGGATATGTTGCGGCAGAAGTCGAGAGAGGCTATAAGGTGGTAGATCCTGATAATATGGATGACCCATCGGAGGAGGTTGAAACCTATATAGATGAGGAGACTGGCGAAGAGATTAAATATATTGCTCCGGTACAGATCGACTATGGTGATTGGTGGATTGAGGATGGCGGAGATGAAGAGAACCATGTTTCTGTGGCGGTTGAGTTTGGCGAGGAATTGATTGCAGATAGGAAAGCGGTCTTGTCTGCCGTGGAAACAAGTATCGATGGTTTGGCTTTGGATGAGAATAAGGGTGGAGAAATGCTTGGTGCGGTTGAGATTGATATGCTCGATCGTAACGGTGAAAAGATTGAAGTAAAGGATAATGCCTTAGTGATCTACTTTGACATTGATGAAGAAACTCATACAAAACTTTCTGCTTACGATAAGCTTTATGTGGTGTATTTTGAGAATGGTGTAGAAGTTGAGCGCCGTGAGGTGTATTTGAGTGATCCGGATGAAGAGGGTTATTGGTTCTCATTCGAAACTACGCACCTTTCAACTTATGCAGTAGTAGGTGTAGATGAAGAAGAGGAAGAAGAACCAGTAGCAGCTACTCCGGAAACTGGTACGGTGACAGCAGCAGGCGCATCGGCTAGCGTAGCGGCATTGATGACCGCTGTAGCGGTAGGTATATTGACCTCCATTGTAAGCTTTACGTACCTAGTTCGCAAGAGGGACTAACAGAGGTAAAGTTGACAAAAACAAAAAAGTGTGCTATAATGGAAAGATAGCGTGAAAAATCCCCTAGAAATAGAGGGATTTTTCTTGTAAATGTATCTATTTTGTGATATAATTGTAAGGATATTATTAACTTAACAAGGGAAAAGATATGAGTCGTATCGGAAAACAACCCATCGAAATTCCGGCGGGAGTGACAATTACGGTCGGCGACAAGGATATTACTGTCGCAGGGCCTAAGGGTCAGCTCATAGTACCGGTGCAGCCAAAGACAAAGGTTGCGATTGATGGAAACATTTTGACTGTCACCCGCGAGGATGATGAGCCAAAATCTCGGGCCTGGCATGGCTTGCAGCGTGCATTGTTAAATAATGCTGTAAATGGTGTCACTAAGGGTTACGAGAAGAAGCTAGAGATTAACGGTGTTGGTTTTCGTCTTTCTGGCGGTGGTCAGGAGATTGAAATGGCACTTGGGTTTTCGCACCCAGTAAAGTACAAAGCCCCAGAAGGTGTGTCACTAGCTACTAACAAGATGGAGATTACCGTAAGTGGTATCGACAAGCAGAAAGTAGGACAAGTGGCTGCGGAAATTCGCGCCCTTAAAAAACCAGAGCCTTATAAGGGTAAAGGTATTAAATATGTCGATGAAGTGATTCTTCGCAAGGCAGGAAAGGCGGGTAAGAAATAATGAATAAGTTATTTAGAGCAAAACGCACTCGTGCCAAGATTCATGGTACAGCAGAGAGGCCACGCCTTTCGGTGCATTTTAGCAATCAACATATTACCGCGCAAATCATCGATGATGATAAGAAGATAACTTTAGTATATGCTACTACGGTTGGTGCCAAGATGACTGGCAGTAAGACCGAAAGGGCTGCTAAGATTGGCGAGGAAATTGCCAAGAAGGCAAAGACTGCCAAGGTTAAACAAGTTGTCTTTGACCGCGGAGCTAAACTATATGCGGGGCGGATGTCAGCGCTAGCTGATGCAGCTCGCAAGGAAGGATTGGAGTTCTAACTATGGCGGAATCTGAGAAAAAGGCCCCAAAGGTTATCAATAAGTCTGGTACTCTAAAGATGGATGATGAAACTGCTGCAACCAAGCAGATTCGTGATATGTCTGGTAAGAAAATGGAACGCAAGAATCGCCGTGATCGCGTAAAGGCCGATGCGGGCACGAAAGAGTTCGATGAGATTACTATCGCAGTAGACCGTGTTTCACGCACTGTGGCTGGTGGTCGCAGAATGCGCTTTAAGGCATTGGTGGCTGTAGGTAATCATAAGAATAAAGTTGGTATAGGTGTAGCCAAGGGTAATGATGTGACTACAGCTGTGGCTAAGGCTACTTCTAAAGCAAAGAAGACCATGATCACCTTCAATATGGATGGTGAAACTGTGTGTCATGAGACTCGTACTAAGGTGACTGGTGCAGATGTATTGATTAAGCCGGCAGCTCCTGGTACAGGTATTATTGCTGGTGGTACAGTACGCTCCATTATTGGTTTGACTGGAGTAAAGAATTTGATTTCTAAGTCACTTGGTAGTACCAATAAGGTAAATATTGCCTATGCGGTGATTGAAGGCTTGCGCCAGCAAGTGCCACGCAAAGAGTGGAATGGTGCTAAAGCTGAAAAGGTCGAAAAAGTGGCAAAAGCCGAAAAAGCAGAAAAGGTAGAGAAACCAGCTACCAAGAAGGCCCCAGCGAAGAAAGCCGCTGCGAAGGAGACTAAGTAATGAAATACAATGATTTGAATATAACAAAGAATGCACGCCCAAGCCGTAAGGGTCGTGGTATTTCGGCTGGTCAGGGTAAGACTGCTGGTCGTGGTACTAAAGGTCAGAAGGCTCGTACCGGTCACTACAAGATGCCGGCAGGATTCATGGGTGGTCAGCGCGCTATCATGCAGGCAGTGCCAAAGCTCAAAGGTTTTAAATCTTTCCATCCAAAAGCAGAAGTTGTATATACTGATAGACTAAATGATTTGAAGGGTAAGGTAGATAACTATGCTATGGCGGAAGCTAGCCTGATTTCTTCACCATTTGTGAAAGTAAAGGTGATTACTCGTGGCGAATTGACCGCAAAGATTGATTTAGAAACTCAATTTGCTTCGAAGACTGCCGTTGAAGCCATTAAGAAAGCTGGTGGTAGCTTTAAGAAGGTCGCTGTTTTGCAGCGCCCAGCAGCCACGAGCGAAGCTAAAAAGTAACCTCGATTAGCTTGGACTTGTTTGGCTCGTAATTTATACAACATAGGGCAAGAAAAAATGTCTTTAGTCGCTACGCTAGGGACATTTTTTCATTGCTAAGTTGTATAAATTACGCCAAACAAATCTGGTCTAAATCTCATTATGCTAATCAAGGTTACTTTTTAGCTTTTCTTTTCAGCTTCTCTTGATACTCTGTGGTATAATATAGGGAAGTAAAAGTGGAGTATATATTATTATGGATGAAAAAGAGCTAAAGACTAGCCCAAAGCAGCGTTTCTTTATAATATTGATAGCAGTAATAATGCTGGGGTCGATTATCGCAAGTTATGCGGCGATTGTTATAAATGGTAGCAAGTCTGGCACGAGTACCAGTGACTCATCGCAGGTAGATGAGGCTAAGATTGCTGAATATGAATCGGCCTATAATGAGAAACAGGCAGAGTTTTCAGCTGCAACAAAGGATGATTTTGATAAGTTTATTAAATATAAGTCAGAGATAAAAGCTTATAATGAAACTGCAGCAAATGAAGCTGGGGTAGAAACACGAGATTTGGAAAAAGGTAGTGGCAAAAAGATTGAGGAAGATGATAGTGACTATTTGGCATATTATGTGGGCTGGTGTGCGGATGAAAGTATTTTTGACTCATCTTTTGATGACAATAAAAATCCTACGGCTTTTGCAAAGATCTTGGATGCTTCGCTGGGAATGATCGAAGGATGGAATGTCGGCGTAGAGGGGATGAGAATAGGTGGTATTCGTGAGATTACGGTGCCGAGTGAACTTGCTTATGGTGAGAGTATGGAGATATGCGGTGGAAAAAATAAGCCTTTGAAATTTATAGTAATGCCGATGGCTAAAGAGGGCGAGCTAAAGACTTTGGCTACAGAATTAGACCAAGCCTATATGCGTTTGCAATATGCGTACTATGGTATGGACTATGATGAAATGTTGAAAAATGCAGAATAATCGATAGCTTTTTAAAAGACTTATGCTATAATGATGTTATGAGAGCTGACATTAGAAGTTACTTGAGGTCATTAGTGGCATTTTGCGCTTTGGTCTTTGGGGTGATTGGCAGCTGGACAATAGCTAGTATGGTAGGTAATGAGAGTGTCTCCTCCCTCACCTACAAATCCCCTCAACGCCTAGATTTCACCCTAGAACCCACCATTCAACTCACCCTCTCCTCCAGCACTCTTCTAGTCTCTGATCTCGCCATTAATACATATAATGATAGTAATACCATTAACATTCTCGCCGGCACTAATGTCTCTGCCGGCATGCAGCTCACCGCTACGGTTGGTAGTACCAATAATCCCTCCTCAGACCTCACCCAATCCGGTAGCACCAATATCTTCACCAGCATCGCTACTAATGCAAACCTTGCCAATCTTGGCGCAAGCCAAGATACTAACATCTGGGGCTATAGCTACAAAGACAGCAATACCGCAACCTGGGCCAACTACAACGGCCTACCAATCTACGGTAACGCTGGAGCCGTATTGCTGGACACTAGCGATATCACTGATAGCACCATCAACTTCAAAATTGCCGCCAAAGCTGGCGGTACGCAAGCTTCTGGTAGCTACACCAACAACATCAACTTTTCCGCTGTAGCTAAGGTCATTGCCACTAGCTATACCATCAGCTTCCAAAATGGTGGTAATAATGTCACCAATTGGCCAACTGATGTCTCCGGCAGTGATAGTACCGGCCAAGGTGCCACAGTCACTCTAAGCTCTCTTGTCCCCGCTAAGACTGGCTATAGCTTTGGTGGTTGGTGTACGGTAGCCACCAGCAATGGTTCTTGCACCGGCAACATCTACCACCCGGGCGATAGCTATCCCATTGGTGCTGTAGGCGGTACAGTTGCAATAGATCTCTACGCCATGTGGAGACCCACATTGTACAGTACAGTAGCTAGCTTGGTAAAGCTAGATAGTGAAGGTGATCCACAGACACAAGTCACTTCTGATCTGCAAGCAGTCATCACTGAACCTACCACCAACAATCCTGCCACAGATGAATCCAACTCCGGCGTATTTCTCTACAACACCACCGAGTTTGGTGTTGCCAGTGATGCTAGTAACGACTACCCCATCTACTACTACCGTGGTCAGCTAGACAAAACCTTTGCCAGTAGCGACAGCTATGGTGGCATCCCCTCCACTGGCGATTCATACTACTATCCAAACTATGTAGTACTATCTTCCGCCTCCAACAAATCTGGCCTCACCACCACAGATACTTGCTGGAGAATCGTACGTACTACTGGTAGTGGTGGAGTGAAGATGATATACAATGGTAAATGGACTGGTAGTACTTGTGCGAATTCTGGCAGCAACGCCGCAGCTGGCTCTACCTACTTCAATCGTGGCGCTGGGTTTGAGAATACTTCCGCCAGTAACTGTAATACTGCAGACAATCAGTATTGTGGTACTCTCGGTTTCACCACCCTGGTGGGTTACAACTACAATAGTAAATATGCTAGTGATACTACAGCTACTACTGCCATCAGCAATTCTACTCTCTTCAACAACGAAACCCCCTCCAATCTCCGCATCAGCATAGAGAACTGGTACAACAATTCCAGTAACACCGTTTTGCGTAACTTGTCCGCTAATGGTAAGTTGGAAAACAGTGCTGGTTGGTGCGATGACAGAAGTACTACTGCTAACCCATCCGCAAGTGATACAACTGTACCATACTCTACATCTTGGCTCCAATTTGGTGCTAGGTACCGCAACGTAGTGGTGGGTGGTAAACTAACTCTAACTTGTCCCGATAAAACTGGCAACGACCTCCTGACCACCTCCAACGGCCTCGGGGCTCCGCTCGCACCCCTCACCGCCGATGAAGCCTCCTTAATAGGCCATGGCTTCTATCACCATTACACTACTCCTAATACTGGGCCGGATAGTCTTAGTCAGCTTTCCTCCAATTATTCCTATGCTTCCTTTGGGAGGAGTGGGACTTACTTTTGGTTGCTCTCTCCGCACTAC
>JAZQXF010000072.1:0-1356 GCA_045632725.1 Candidatus Nanosyncoccus sp. | reverse complement strand
TTTTCTTCGATATTGGAGGCGATTAGCAGTAAACATATCTTTCTCTTTAACAAATAAGCAAAAAAAAATCACTGTTTCCAGCGACTTTTTTAACTTTGATTTGTTAAGTGATATGTAGGCACTACTACATTCCCTACAATCTTCTATTTTTCTTCGATATTGGAGGCGATTAGCAGTAAACATATCTTTCTCTTTAACAAATAAGCAAAAAAAAATCACTGTTTCCAGCGACTTTTTTTTAACTTTGATTTGTTAAGTGATATGTAAGAAGTATACTTGTTAATTTTTTCGGTTATTTTTTATTCTTCGATATGTTTACTGATTATCGAAGTCTGTAAGTTTACTTTGGTGAAAGTAAAGTTACAATTTTACGAAATTTTATTGTAAATCATTGCTGACTTACTCATCGACAAGATGTAGTGAATTACACTACTCCTTTAAAGGAGGTGATCCAGCCGCACGTTCTCGTACGGCTACCTTGTTACGACTTCACCCCAGTCATCAGTCTCACCTTAGACGGCTCCTTCCCTTGCGGGTTAGGTCACCGGTTTCGAGTGCTCCCGACTCCCATGGCGTGACGGGCGGTGTGTACAAGACCCGGGAACGAATTCACCCCGACATTCTGATTCGGGATTACTAGCAAATTCAGCTTCATGTGGGCGGGTTGCAGCCCACAATCCGAACTGGGATAGACTTTTTGAGATTTGCTCCACCTTACGATATTGCGTCTCTTTGTATCTACCATTGTAGCACGCCTGTAGCCCAAGACGTAAGGGGCATGATGATTTGACGTCATCCCCACCTTCCTCCGTGTTACCCACGGCAGTCTCACTAGAGTTCCTAACTTAATATTGGCAACTAGTAATAGGGGTTGCGCTCGTTACCGGACTTAACCGAACATCTCACGACACGAGCTGACGACAACCATGCACCACCTGTCTCAATGTTTATTGCTAAACTGACATATTTCTATGGCATTCATTGGATGTCAAGTCTTGGTAAGGTTCTTCGCGTTGCTTCGAATTAAACAGCATGCCCCTCTGCTTGTGCGGGTCCCCGTCAATTTCTTTGAGTTTCAACCTTGCGGCCGTACTACTCAGGCGGATTACTTATCGCGTTAGCTACGATACTGATGGAGTCGATACCACCAACATCTAGTAATCATCGTTTAGGGCGTGGACTACCAGGGTATCTAATCCTGTTTGCTCCCCACGCTTTCGAGCCTCAGCGTCAGTTATGTTCCAGTAAGTCGCCTTCGCCACTGATGTTCCTCCTAATATCTACGCATTCCACCGCTACACTAGGAATTCCACTTACCTCTCCCACACTCAAGTCTACCAGTTTGGAATGCAGTTC
>JAZQXF010000071.1:0-3684 GCA_045632725.1 Candidatus Nanosyncoccus sp. | reverse complement strand
CGAATCTTCTCCGCCGTTTGCTTATCCGTCGCACAACTCACCGCCATAACGGCGCACACTACCAAGGCGGTAAAAAGCACTTTTCCACGCACCATAAACCTGCTCGATTTTCCAGTAGACAACTTCATCATAACACGACCTCTATATTACGCAAATCCGCACATTCTCCAATATAGTACAAAGATACTAAATAAAGAGCAAAGTTCAAAGAGCAAAGAGCAAAAAGTTTTTTAAGACGATAGGACAATTAAGACAATAAGACGGTAGGAGAAAAATCCCATTGTCTAAAAGTCCTAAGGTCTTACGGTCTTTAACAACTAACAACTAAAAACTACCCCCATCCACAAAACGAAAACAGCCCGACCGCAAAGGTCGGGCTGTAAAAGCTAAAACTTATCAGCAATATTAGATATATTCGGTGATGTCTGTCGGGTACTCCTCCATGACCTTTGCTCTATCTTCGCGGTTGAAGTCAAAGATGTAGTAGTTGTAATCGCACTTTATACCATTAGTTAGTTCGCCATGGAATAGATAGCCTTTTAAGATTGCTATATCTCTGTCAAAATATACAACCTCGGCAGACAATTTATCATTGTAGGTATTAATGGTGTTGGTATCTGCTTTATAGCTCCACTCATTCACAACATACACCTTTTCATTGCTGCCGTACAAGTCTTTATACTCCTCGTTCAGCGAGCCCCAAATGCTAAATTCACCAAATGTTGAACAACAACGCACAGTGTTGTCATCCATAAATATCATTAGGTTATTGTATATATTATTTGCGCCGCTATAAATCATAAAGCCATCTTTTACCGAGTAGACATACTTTCTGCCATACTGACAATTCTCCATATTCTCCTCGTCGGCAGTTAAGTTTATTGCACTCTTGCACATAATATCCACGAAGCATAAATCGTCGATATCGTTGTCACTATTCTCGATGCTCTCTATAAGCTTAGCATACTCGTCGTTCTCGTCTACGAAGTTGAATAACAGAACCTCCATAGACTTAGGTGTTTCACAATCCCAACAATCTCTATCGTCTACGACCATTAAGCATCCTAACATATAGTCGCGGTGCGCACCTCCGTTGACATCCGCATTAAAGTATAGTGACTGAGCCTCACGGCCTAAAGCACCCTCGTAGCACATATATTTGCCATCGAAATATTTAACTATTGCTGTGCTCTTATTGCCATATTCATCCTCCATCGTTATTGTGTTGTCACTGCTATTATAGTCCCACTTTAGATTCTGTGACTGGTAATAGTCGTATGCCTTGTCACTATTACGATGGTTATTATCCAGCGCAACCCTTCTATATTGGCGACCATATCCATTTTTGTCAAACACAAACTTTACATCCTTTGTCGCATGCTTTCCCTCTTCGAGGTAGTCATTAATCTCGGACACATCTAACAATCCGCTCTTGTCAAGATAGAAGAGCTGCTCAAACGCCTTGTTGTTAAGCGACTTACTTAAACTATTGATGTCTATTTCAGATTTATCAGAGTAGAGCAATTTGATCATGTCGTTGCCTGTAATAACCTCCTCTATATTTGTTATTTCAACAACGCCACCATCTACTACACCAAGATCCTCTTTACTCTGCAAGTCACTACAAGCAGAAAATCCCAAGCCTAACACGGCTAATAATAAAATACTCCGTTTCATAGTTTTAATGTTTTAAAGTTTTTTTAATTTATAATGAAGTGACCGAGTATCTTTCTCGGCTTAGCTTTTGTGAATACCGAGTTCGCAAAGGCTCTACGGGCTGATGCCCCGCGCTATGGCGCTTGCGATAGCGCGGAGTGGTCAGCCGTGTTCTAAATCTCGAACTCTCCCGAGTAGTTGCCACAATCGGTGTAGATTAGAATCTCATAATAACCTTCATCACCTGAGAGGAGTAAAGTCGCTACGCCAACGCCCGAAACACTCTCGCTCCATATATCGCCAGTAGCGAGGTTGCTAACTACGATATCGGCATTGCCCAAGTCAGCATTAAAAACAATGGTCAATGCACCATTGTAGTAGCTTGCCTCGATATCCGAGCGGAGAGATAGGGGAACATTGTCAGTTGTTGGCGGTAAATGATTATCCTTTGTGATGATAATTACAGGAGGTTCATTATTATCTTTAACCTCAAGTGCATAAACAAGACCCATTGCAAACAACATCAATGTTGTGATAAGAATTTTTCTCATAGTAATTTTGATTTTGATGTTTGTAACCTATTGCAAAGGTAGGCAAATACCGCTTTAAATGTAAAATATATAAGCTGTAAATATTTCTCCGACCACATTTGTAACATATTGATATATAATAATATACAGAGGAGAGAAAATTTTATTTTTCTCCCCTCTGTATATCAGGTAGTTACATTGCTTATTAGCGAAATATGTTATAACACATTAAATATCAATATCTTACAATGATTTAATAAGCAACTCAACATCTTTAGTGACACTATAACTACTAATTATATTTTTAATCTTGTATTTATCCTTTGATATTTGAACTGGATTGCTATCCATAAACAAAGCTATCGCTCGTAATGAAAAACCTGCATAACTAAAAAGTGCGATTTTCCGCTGACGCTCACTTAAATTGGGGCAAACCTCTAACAGTTTCGACATAATTTCTCCGCGATATTCGTTCACAATCTTTTCTAATTCGACAATTCGCTTTTTATCGCACTTAATCGAATTAATAGTATTGCTAATCTGCTCAAATACGATTTTCATCTGACGAGCAGAGCCTACGCTATCATAGTATATGTCGTAGAGATCGTTTAACTCTTTGAATCTAGATTTATATAATTTGTCAATTGAGTAATTCATCTGACTAGGTAAATCTTTCGTAGTCATCTGCAACTCCTTAATTGTAGAGATGTACTGCTCAATCTCTTCTCGCTGGCTCTTTTGTCTATATTTATAATACAATATTCCGCTAATTATAATAAAGAATAATAGTGTTAGAAAAAGTGTGTAGCGCAACTTTATATTCTCGTTACGCATTAGCAAAGCAATATTTTCACTTACGCCAAGCTCAATTTGCAGATTAAGAATAGGTGCATTAAGTGATGTTAAGGTCAAATCATTTTGCTTTCTTATACATTTTTCAAAATAGTAGAGAGCCTTTTCATTATCTCCAATTGCTCGATATACTCTATAACTCGTATAATCTAGGTGTGTAGGGTCACACTCATTGCTTTCTGCGAGAGTAAGATATTCTATGGCTTTTTTTCTTTCGTTATTAGAACTAGCTATTAAAGATTTGTAACAAAAGTAGGTTGATAACTCATTTTTTAAAAATTCATCATAATCGCTAAATATGATTGACAATTTATCATACTGTTGAGTATTTACATATATATCAGACAAGCAATTGAGAATAGGACTCAGAAGATTATTGTACCCCTTCTCAAGATTATATTCCAAAGCATCTTTTAAATACGGTTCGGCATCATAAAATCTTTGCATCTTAATCAATGATCTACCTATATTAAATTCAGAGAATTTTACATGATGCTCTAGCCCAGCCTTATCAAAGCACTCTTTTGATTTTTGATACTCCTCTAATGCATTTTGAAAAAGACACTCCGTGCCGTAAATATCGCCCTTGGTGCGATGCACAAGACCCGAGAGGCGAGGATTGTCGAGGTGCGAGAGCGACTTTTCG
>JAZQXF010000070.1:0-1416 GCA_045632725.1 Candidatus Nanosyncoccus sp. | reverse complement strand
GTGACTTTTCCTAAATAAAGTAGACAGTTGTTTTATAATTTTAACTAAAAGACTAGACACTTTCCTGAAAAATGTTTACACTTTCCTAAAAAAGTTGACATCGTCCTAAATTTGTTGACATTCATTATCCTTTTTTTGTTGACACTTTTCATAATACGTTTTCCATTGTCTTGCTTGAGGACCTGATTGTTGGTGCACAACAGATGGAGTTTGATATCCAATACTCATATGCGGACGGCTATCATTATAAAAGGTAATAAATCGTTCTATAGCATCCTTCGCTTCATCAAATGATGTAAAATGCTTTCTACGATAAATCAACTCTTGTTTGATTATACCATTAATACGCTCGGCTATTGCATTGTCAGTTGGTTTATAATCTTCTGTCATACTAATACTTATATGATGAGCATCTAATTCCTCTATATAAGCATTACAACAATATTGAATTCCTCTATCCGAATGGTGTATTAATCCATAAAGATCATCTAAACCGCTTTGAGTTATTGCCATCTTAAGAGCCACTAATGTATGTCTTGCGCTTAAAGAATTAGCAAAGCACCAACCTACTATCTTATGCGAATAAGCGTCTGTAACTAAATGCAAATAATGACTATCATTATTTATATCGATGTATGTTATATCGCTTACCCACAATTGATTAGAGCATGTTAATTCAATGTCTTTGATTAGATTCTTATACTTGCGAAAGCGGTGATTTGAGTTGGTAGTACGACGTGGACGAGGGCGTTTTAGTGTTAGTCCATATCGATCCATGATTTTAAAGAATGCATCTCTACCTGGCATCCAATCGGGCATGTAAGCATCTTGTATCATGCGCCACATTTTGTATCTACCAATACCAGCATCCTCTTCGCGGATAGAACGTGCCATCTCTACTATAGCATGCTCGTGCAATAAGTGATTCCTATTTCGTTCACGCTGTTGGTAATAGGCCTGTCTACAATGGCCAAACAGTTCACAAGCAGCCTCTATGGACAAGCCATGCCGCTCGCAAAGCTTTTCTACTGCTTGGCCCCACATTTTTTTCGTATCGCAAGACCTTGTTCTTCTGCGACTTCTATAAGCGCTTCTAGTGCTAAATTATGCATTTCGCTTTTATGAAGACGCTCTTTTAAATCTGCAATTTGAGACTCTAACTCTTTACGTTCTGCATCTGTCATTTTCCTTGGTTTACCTTTTTCGGCTGCAAAGGTAACATTTTTTGAGGAATTTTGCAAACGATCACGCCATTTAGCCACTATACTGGCACTAGAAAGACCGTACTTCTTAGCTAATTCTGCATAAGTTAAATCACTTGTTTCGTACTCATGGACAATACGCATTCTGTCCGTTTTAGTAAATTTGTACTTCATAATGACACTTTTTAGTGTCTACTTATTTCAGGACAAGACA
>JAZQXF010000069.1:0-1005 GCA_045632725.1 Candidatus Nanosyncoccus sp. | reverse complement strand
TGGAATTTCTCCGCTATCCACAGTTCATCCGGTGCCTTTTTAACGACAATCAGTTCGGACCTCCACTAGATTTTACTCTAGCTTCATCCTGACCATGGATAGGTCACTCGGTTTCGGGTCTATTATATATGACTTTATTCGCCCTTTTCAGACTCGATCTCTCTTCGGCTTCGTATCTTCTTAATACTTAACCTTGCCATATACAATAACTCGCCGGACCGTTCTACAAAAAGTACGACATCGCGCCTTAAATCGCTTTGTCTGCTTGTAAACATAGGGTTTCAGGTTCTATTTCACTCCCCTCCCGGGGTCCTTTTCACCTTTCCCTCACGGTACTGCTCCACTATCGGTCACCAAGTAGTATTTAGCCTTACGGGATGGTCCCCGCTTATTCATACAAGATTCCACGTGTCTTGCACTACTCTGGATACTGCCCTCTTAACTTATCTTTCATATACTAGACTTTCACTATCTATGGTTTACTTTTCCAAATAATTCTACTAGACTCGTTAAATGATTTATGCAGTCCAAACCCTATAAGTATTACTACCTATAGTTTAGGCTCCTCCTCTTTCGCTCGCCACTACTCAAGGAATCGATTTTTCTTTCTTTTCCTGTTGGTACTAAGATGTTTCAGTTCCCAACGTTCCCTCCAAACGCACTACTTTACTTATGCGCAGGTAACTAGACTCTTTTTTCTAGTTGGGTTTCCCCATTCAGATATCTGCGGATCAATGGATATTTGCTCCTCCCCGCAGCTTTTCGCAGCTTATCACGTCTTTCTTCGGCTCTTGGTGCCTAGGCATTCACCCTATGCTCTTTGTAGCTTAACCTTCTGGCTTCAAATAAGCGGCGTTCTGCTTCGTTAATCTTCGGTCAAAATCTCCTCGCCGTACAAACGTACTGTCTCGTCGATTTTGCCTCGATTGCCTCGCACTACTCGTTTCTGCTGTGCGACATTCTTTGTCCTAAAATTTCGCTATCTGTATTCTAGTTCTCTAGTTT
>JAZQXF010000068.1:0-1029 GCA_045632725.1 Candidatus Nanosyncoccus sp. | reverse complement strand
AGCGGGCGTATCAATAGCGGGTCACTTTATGATGCAAACAGTGGTTGCTACTACTGGTCTAGTACGGTTAGTGATTCAGAGTATGCTCGCAGCCTGTTCTTCTATTCTAGCTATGTCAATCCTGAGAACTACAACTACCGGTACAACGGTTTCAGCATCCGCTGTGTTCTGCGAGGTTCTAAGTTAGTTTTATTCATTCATATGATTTATTAAAGATAGTTCAGAGATTCTAACTGAAAAAACAAATCCTCTAGTAGGAGAAGTAATAGTTGTCTTCTGTACCTTATTTTATTGATAGAGGAGATGGTGGGACGGAGAGAAGGAGACCAAAATGTTTGAGAATTATTCGAATGCCCGTTCGGATTTAGATAGAATACGAAAACCCCATCAGAAAACCAGCGAAATGGAGAAATTAGCCAAAAGTTAACTCCACTCCTCCCAAAGGAAGCATAGGAATAATTGGAGGAAAGCTGACTGGGACTATCCGGTCCAGTATTGGGAGTAGTGTAATGGTGATAGAAGCCATGGCCTATTAAGGAGGCAAAAGTACACACTTGATTCTCTAAATCACTAAACCCATCAACTGCTCGCTGCACACCAGGTAAAATTCTTGTCGATTAATCAGGTCTTCTCCCGGTACTTTCCGGTGCTCGACCTGACTAGTCTCCTCGAATTTTACTTGGGTTTGCTCGATGTTGATGGGTTTAGTGATTTAGGGTACACCATACAGAAGTTGCTGTCTACTAATTGGGATACAGTTCACCTCTAGCGGGAGAGACAACGTACAGACCTTCCGTGGTTGCGGTAGTTGCGATACGCTGGGTACAGTACCGCGGAACTGAAGCTTAGGCCGTACGCATCGGAGGGTGAATTGACCGTACTAGACCAGTAGTACCCGTAAGCTCCGAAATAGTACAGGGTAGTGCCACCCAGGTAGCCCGAACGAATAAAGTAAAGAGGAGTGGTTTTCATAATGGTAGTAAAGGCATTAGGAGCATAACCAACATTCTGACCACCAAGGAGATCTAT
>JAZQXF010000067.1:0-2644 GCA_045632725.1 Candidatus Nanosyncoccus sp. | reverse complement strand
CCTCTGCCTCTGGTACATCCACAGCCAAACTCCCCCTGCTAAATAAGACGGTAAGGTCTGTTACAGAGGTGCAATCTAACTGTACAACCTGCTCAGTGCCATCTGCCATTTGCACCACCATAGCAGGCACAAGCTCGGTATTCTGAGCATGAATAGGGATACTCACGCTACACAAGAATAAACTGAGTAGGAATAAGGATAACTTTTTCATAGGCTTATAGAATTAAGTACTTATAAATTTCTACAATCTCGTTGGTTACACGAATACGGCTACAAAGGTACAAAAATTTTCTCATATATGCAACTTTTACAACATTTTTAGCAAAAAGTGAATCTCTTCTTTGCAAAAAAGAAAAAAAAATTGTACTTTTGCAGTGTTTTTTAATTTCTCCACTCACTATGACATCTTTCCAAGCATATGTCGATAATGCAACTGTTGTTGCTATCCTTACACATCAATCGCCAGATGGCGATGCGATGGGTAGTAGTTTAGCCATATATCACTACATCAAATCTCTCGGTAAAGAAGCGCGAGTGATTGTACCTAATGCTTTCCCAGATTTTTTAGCTTGGATGCCTGGCGCAGAAACGATATTATTATATGACATCCAAAAAGCACAAGCAGATGCCTATCTCGAAGTTGCAAATTTGGTTATTTGCACCGATTTCAACGCACCTAGTCGCATTGGTGCCCTTGGCGACAAGATGCTCTCACTCACATGTCCCAAAGTGATGATTGATCACCATCTCCACCCTTCTGATTTCGCCGATTTCATCGTATCCGTACCCGAAGCATCATCCACCTGTGAATTAGTCTACAACCTCATTACTACTACAGCGAGTTACGCGAGCGATCTACCATCTACAGGCGCAGCCGATCTACCACTCGATAGCCCCATCGCCCAATGCCTCTACACAGGACTCATGACCGATACGGGCAACTTCTCCTATAACTCCAATCGCCCACAAATATACCCTATGATTGCCACCCTCATTGAGGCTGGAGTGGACAAAGATGCTATTTACAACGCCGTTTTCAACCAATATTCGGTAGATCGCATGAAGTTAGTTGGCTATTGCCTCTACCAAAAGATGCGCGTTTTTCCTGAACATCATGCGGCGCTTATCTACCTCAATCGCAAAGAGCTCTACCGCTTCAATTTCCAAAAAGGTGATGCCGAGGGTATCGTCAATATGCCTCTCCAAAGCAAGGATATCCAATACTCTGTTTTTATGCGTGAAGACAAAGCAACTCCCGATGAAATGGAGAAAAATGGCGGTATTAAGACCAAAATCAAACTCTCATTCCGCAGCCAAGGAGACCGCCCTGTGAATGTGTTTGCGAGTGAGGTTTTCAACGGCGGAGGTCATGCCAATGCCGCAGGTGGCGAGTATTACGGCCCCCTCGCTGAAGCAGTACAACTCTTCTTAGATAACTACGCCAAATATTTCAAAGCATAACCCATCACCCGCCTTTACACCCTTACACTTTACACCTTACACTCTACACCCTACACTAGCGGGGTCCCCGACAAAGTTTGTGACTTTGTGGGGTGCTCTTACACCTTACACTTTACACCCCACACTTTACACCCTTAAGACTTTTAAAACTCTTAAAACTTTTTCTACTCAAAATTTGCACATCTCCAAATTTTGTTGTACCTTTGCACCCGCTTTTCAGCGGCTAATCTTTGGTGATTCTTAGGTGATTCATAGGTGATTTATAGGTGATTCTTAGGTGATTCAGCAACTTTCACTATAGGATATTTTTGTACTGACCCCCATTTTTTGGACACATTAAGTGTTTAATTATGAGAGAAAAAGTGTCATTAGAATTAAAAGCAGAGGCATTAGGATTGCTCAAAACAGGATTATCCGTTAGCTCGGTAAGTAAGCAACTCAAGATACCTTCTGGCGTATTACAAACCTGGAGTCAGATTTATGCCAAAGAAGGTGTGAAGGGTCTAGCTGCCTATCCCAAAAACATCTGTAGTGGAGAAATAAAAGACAGAATTCTTTGGAGTTATCGCAAAAAAAGAGTACCTTTGCACCTCCTTAGCGCTCAATACAGTGTTCCGTACTCGTCTGTATGTCGTTGTATATCTACTTATAGGCGCCAAGGTAAAGCGGGATTGGACGGTGTAGTTATAAATATTATGGACGTTATGCGATCAGGCGACACATTAGAAGAAGCATTAAGCAAAGCAGAGTTAAAGCATAAGCTCAAGGTAGCAATGAACGAATTAGAATACCTTCGAGCCGAGAATGCTTTATTAAAAAAAGTAAAGGCCTTAATGGAAGCGGAAGAGCGCAAGAACAAGCGCTCGCACAAGCCATCCAGTCATTAAGGTCAAAATATGCATTGAAGCATTTGCTTCGGGCTAGTGGGATGGCTCGTTCTACGTTCTATTATCGCATCAGCGAGCGTCCTGATAAACACGCTTCGTTGTGCAAACAAATAGAAGGTGTTTATCGTAAGCATAAAGGGCGTTATGGTTACCGTCGTGTGTACCAAACATTGCGTGCTAACGGACTGATAATTAATAGAAAGACGGTTGCTCGTTTAATGCATAAGATGTCGCTATTTGGTATTACTCCGAAGCGTCATTACCGCTCCTATAAGGGTGATGTAGGCAAGATTGCG
>JAZQXF010000066.1:0-2566 GCA_045632725.1 Candidatus Nanosyncoccus sp. | reverse complement strand
AAATACTTCTTTAAAGCCTCTCTTACGATCTAAGAGATAGGCACATCTCTTTTTGCGGCCAGCTCTACCAGCCGTTTCTTTTCGTCTTCAGTTAATCTGAAACCAACCGTTACAATTTTCATATCTAACCTCTTTAACAATGTTTAACATAATCCTTAAAAAAATACTAGGCTGCCGCCAACCACCTCGACAGCCCAGTTAAAGAAAAAGGAGAATCATCTATAGCTACACCAAATATAGTGAAATCCTCTTAGGACTTCATATAGATATAAAGTTTATTTAAGCCTCATTTTCCGCTTTTGTCCAAACAATCGGGAACTCTAACCCTTTAAAGAGCTAAAACCTCTTAGAAACGATTTTAGAGCTAAATAAAGAGGCCTCAAGTTAAGAGGCCCCTTCAGAAAGAGAGAAAAAGGAGATTTTTTGTTTGAATACCTAACTTACAATATTATTATACAATAATTTTTTTGGAAAATCAATCCAATTCCTCCAGAAGCGCAAGTTAATTAATCGTCGTGAAAGCCATAAATATCATACAACTCTCTTAAAGCGCCATTATCTCTTATCGCTTTTGGAACATTCTCTTCTCGTGGAGAATAGATATTCTTCCAGTTATTGATCGTAGCTGCTTCTAGTAAAATTTTCTGTTTCTCAATACTATTATCACTTAAGCGCTCACATCTCTGTATCAGCATCTTTAAGCCGCTATCAGTAAGTGGAGCTTCAATAGATTCTCGCATTTGAATGTAATCTTTATATAAATCCCTTAAAGATTCATTAGGAACTAATCTAAAAAGAATAACTTCCATTTCTGAAGTGATTTCGTTAGTGTTTAATTCATTAGTTATTTTATTAAATTTAGTTCTTAATTGATTAGTATTTAATAGTGACTGGTTTTCCGCATTCGTATTTTCCTCATGCTGATTATCCGAATTCTGTTCTTCCGCAACAGGAATTATAGTTTGCGGCTCCTCGTAGATATCATACTCGACTCCCGCAAATTGTCCCTTGCTATTGGTAAGTCTTGTCCGCTTTAAATAGCCAAATTCCTCCAATTCTGCCAGCGCACTCATAACACTATCCTTACCATCTTTCGACAGGCTCACCAGGCCAGCAATGCTGTAATTCCAGTCGTCTGGCAGGCTTAGCATCAAACTTAAAAGTCCTTTTGCTTTCAAACTCATACCTTTTTCCTTGAAGTGAAAGTTCGACATAATTGTAAAATTTTTGGTTTTATGTATTCTCATAATTGACATACAATTTCAGCTCCCTTGATAAGACAATAACACTTTTCCACAGGATTGTCCAGTTACGGTTTTTCCTGTTGATAATGGAATTGTAATTAACTGTAGTTCTAATATGTGTTAATTGTGTGTAGTTCGTTTCACGGTATTATGAAAAATAGGCAAAAAAAATAAGGACTGCCCGAAGGCAGCCCCTAAATTCTTATTCTCTATTAACGTGAACTTCAGCTTCAATACAAGAAGTAATGTAAGCCTGTAAATCTCCGTAGATTTGAGCAAGATACTCTTTAGCATCATCACCCAAAGCCGCAATTACTGCTTCATATGTCTTCTGGAACGCAATCTTCTGCGCTTCAGCATCAAAAGCATTCTTTTCTTTCAAATTATTAACATAAGTCTGATTTGTAGCAATTACGCAATTACTAATTGTATTAGCCAACATATTAATATATTTTTCCGCTAGTTCGTTATTCTGTCTTGCGGCAATCTCTGCGGCTTTAGCCTTAATCAATTGAACGCCAAAAGCAGTCAGAACGCCAAGTAACGGAATCACGCAAACCTAAAATATCTGATTCAATAGTTCTAACCAGTCCATAAAATCCTCCGTTTACTCAAATAAATATTTAATTCCCTTATCTATGATAAACTGCTGCTCCTTCTTCTGGATTGCGCCCATCTCTTCAAGAGCTTGCGTCATATCTCCATTGCAATGCGCATCTGGAATGCGCTGGACAGCTCTGGCAATCGCAGTAATACCAACAGTATTAGCGCGTGAAGTCTGCATCATCATCAAGACAAGAGACTCTAAGTTAGCCTCATGCTCTTTTCTCTTGGCCTCATTCTTTTCTACTCTACGCTGGAACCACCAAATAGTGATACCAGTGATTGCTGTTGGAATGCCAAAAGTGAGCAGAAGCTGTAGCAAATTTATTTCCATAGTTACCTCCGTTAAAATCCTATAACATAACGCAGTACATAACTATTATTAGAGAATTTGATATTGCTTGCACCAGTTCCAGTAGTAGTGTTAGATGCATCACCAGTGATCTGATTGTTGTAAATATATAAATACTTGGCTCCAACATTAGAGAAACCTGCGTTTATGCCCATCATGAATGTGTGCGGACAGCCGTTCAGTGTTAAAATTTCTTCTTTGCTTACAAAGAACGAATTAATAGAAACGTTTTCCGCAGCATTATTTCTATAAAGTGAGAATACCAGAACAATTCCAGTTTTCAGACTAGTTACATCTTGATTCAGAGTAATGCTTGCGCCTGAGCCCATCTGATTCGCGCCACTCCATAACACGTTCTGTTGGAACA
>JAZQXF010000065.1:0-1776 GCA_045632725.1 Candidatus Nanosyncoccus sp. | reverse complement strand
CCGGTAGTTGTAGTTCTCAGGATTGACATAGCTAGAATAGAAGAACAGGCTGCGAGCATACTCTGAATCACTAACCGTACTAGACCAGTAGTAGCAACCACTGTTTGCATCATAAAGTGACCCGCTATTGATACGCCCGCTCCTCGCCAAATAAAGAGGAGCCTGCATAAGGTTAGTAGCATTAGTAGTAAGGTTATTATTATAAAGAATATTTAACCTTCTAAATTCGTTGGTGGAAAGTAAAATAATTTATTTATATAACCTTCTTACGCTTATATATTTATATATTTAAAAAATAAAATTTAATTATTTAACGATACAACGCACGGAGAAACCGAGCCTACGATTGTAGGTAACGGCTGAATACACGTATGATGAATGAAAGCGCAGATAGTACGCAATAGTGCTACTACGAGAAGTAGAGGACCAGTATCGACCATAACTACCTCCATTATCGAACGACCCATTGTGGTAATAGCCCGCGAGCAGAAAATTGGGAACGCTATTGTCAACGGGACCAGCATTATCGTAAAAATTTCTACCAGTAGCAGAACCATCATAATAATTGCTTTCCAAATCAGCACCATAAGCCGTGGCCAAAGCATACCAATCACCGGTCTTCCAATTTGAATCAATCTGCGCACTAGCATTACTAGTAGTAGAAGTAGGCAGTCGCCAACCTTTCGGGCAAATACTAACTACTGCATTATAGCCATCCCTATCTTCAACCGTAATGCCATCAGCTTGCTTAGCGCCTAATGTTACAGCGGTCCAAGAATAATAAGAATAACATGGATCATTCTGCCCACTAGCGCCACAATTAGTCTCGTTACTAGAATTGAACACATAAGCATTATTATCGCTACCAAACTGAGTACTATCGGTTAAATTGTTATTATTAGAGTTCTTAGTGGCTGAATTTGGAAGAGATATAGTATTACCTGCTTTCGTGAGGTTTGCTTGAGTAGTAAATCCATTAATATATGCAGTAGTCACATCCGTATCGCCAGCCGAAAGAGCTGTGCCACCAGCTAGGTTTAGGTTTTCGGTCATCCATACTTTACCATCCTTTAGTTTAGCTATAGTGTAATCTTGGTTATCACGTTTGTCTTTTAGTGTATGAGTTTCTTCAGTTTTCATATTATTAATGATTCTAGTTTTAGTATCATTACTTAGTGCTGCGAAGTCTTGCATGTAGGTTAGGTCGTTGATGGATTCTTCGGTGAGACAGCGGACAGGAAAACCATTCCCGCGGCGTTCGCCTTCGGCAGAATTTACGCGTTTTAAGCTGAAGGCTAGACGCCTGGCAAAAGTATCTCCACTAGCAGAGGTAGAAGACCAATAAGAACCTCCTGTACCACCTCCAGAAAATGGACCAGCATAATACCCACCAGCAAGTAGAAAATTTGGAGTAGTATTAGGGCCAGCACCATCATAAAAGTTCTCACCAGTACTAGCAATATCATTCTGGCTATCTTCCAAATCCGCCCCATAAGCAGTAGCCAGAGCGTAAAAATCACCACGCTTCCAACCATTATCAGATGTACTGCCAGATGTCGGCAACCTCCAACCCTTAGGGCAAATGCTATAGGGGGCATCAGTATCCTCTGCGGCAATAGAACGGCCAGAACCAAGCGTAGCGGCATCCCATGAATAATAGGAGTTGCAGGGTTTGGTGCTGGTGCAGTCGGATTGGTTAGTAGTGATGTTACCGCTATTATAGACATAGGAATAGTTATTATTGCTGAATCCACTAGGACTAGAGGCGGGTAATGT
>JAZQXF010000064.1:0-1717 GCA_045632725.1 Candidatus Nanosyncoccus sp. | reverse complement strand
CTCCTAATGCCTTTACTACCATTATGAATACTACTCCTCTTTACTTTATTCGTTCGGGCAGCCTGAATGGCACTACCCTGTACGCTTTCGGAGTTCTCGGGTTCTACTGGTCTAGTACGGTCAATTCCTCCTCCTACGCGTACTACCTGTACTTCTATTCCTCGGGGCTGTACCCAGCGCTTCGCAGCTACCGTAACGACGGGAGGTCTGTACGTTGTCTCTCCCGCTAGAGGCTCTGCTCTCCCTAAGGAGTTTCTTCTTCCTTATTATGTTGGAATTTATTATAGCTCGATCGATTAATTCTATGTCAAAGGTGAGAGAGATGGTGGGGCGGAGAAAGTAATTCCAAAATACCCTATTACCATCAGAAAACCCAGATATATTCATAAGAAAAGCATTCACGCCATCGGAATATCGGCGATGTGAAGAGAGTAGCCAAAACATAGCCCCACTCCTCCCAAAGGAAGCATAGGAATAATTGGAGGAAAGCTGACTAGGACTATCCGGTCCAGTATTAGGAGTAGTGTAATGGTGATAGAACCATGATCTATTAAGGATAGGCTTCATATGAAACCATTAATATCATATATATCCATGCGCATAATGCATAAAAAGAAATACTATTTGATGTCTAATAACTATTCCAACTCCACCAACGAATTTAGAAGGTTAAATATTCTTTATAATAATAACCTTACTACTAATGCTACTAACCTTATGCAGGCTCCCCTTTATTTGGCGAGGAGCGGGTATATCGAAGGTGGTTCCATTAAAGGCCCAAGCAGTGGCTGCTACTGGTCTAGTACAGCTACCAGTTTAAAAGCCGCTCGCTACTTAAGCTTCTCTTCTAGCTTCATACTCCCTGAAACTGATTATGATTACCGGCATGCCGGTTTCAATCTCCGCTGTGTTCTGCGAGAGTTCTGGGCAATGCTATTCTCCGATTGCTATAATGAAATGAGGTAATTAAGAGGATAAACGCAGAACCTTTTTAGAGGAAATGGAGCCTCTAGCGGGAGAGACAACGTACAGACCTCCCGACATAACGGCTGCTACTATACGCTGGGCGCAGCGCCGTGGAAACGAAGTACAGGTAGTACGCGTAGGAGGAGGAATTGACCGTACTAGACCAGTAGTACCCGTAAGCTCCGAAACTGTACAGGGTAGTGTCATTCAGATAGCCCGAACGAATAAAGTAAAGAGGATGAGTATTCATAATGGTAGTAAAGGCATTAGGAGCATAACCAACATCCTGACCACCAAGGAGATCTATACCATTATCATTTAGGGTGGTGCCGACTACGGAGTATATTCCATACTTTATCACCATTACACTACTCCTAATACTGGACCGGATAGCCCTAGTCAGCTTTCCTCCAATTATTCCTATGCTTCCTTTGGGAGGAGTGGAGAGTATTTTTGGTTACCCTCTCCGAACTATCGGAACTCCGATGGCGTTGGTGTGTTCCTCGTGGATCCGACTGGCTCTTCCCATAACACTCGGCCGTTCTGGTCCCATTCTCTCCGCCCCACCAGCTCCATTATTTATATAACAAGGTTGACAGGATAGTTTAAGGACTCTCGCAGAACACAGCGGACGCTGAAACCGTAGTAACGATAGCTGCTGTTTTCAAGACCAACAAGATCAGAACCTAAATTTAGGCTACGACTGCTCCCTGAAAAGCTAGCCGTACTAGACCAGTAATAGCCATAACTG
>JAZQXF010000063.1:0-43618 GCA_045632725.1 Candidatus Nanosyncoccus sp. | reverse complement strand
AGTAGTAGCCGACACCGCTTGCAGAGTTAAGGGAGCCATCATCAATATTCCCACTCCTCGCAAAATAAAGAGGAGCCTGCATAAGGTTAGTAGCATTAGTAGTAAGGTTATTATTATAAAGAATATTTAACCTTCTAAATTTAAAAAACAAGTCAAAGACTTGTTCTTATGAGATTGGTGCCCGAGACAGGGGTTGAACCTGCACGATATTGCTATCACTAGCACCTGAAGCTAGCGCGTCTGCCAATTCCGCCACTCGGGCTTATTGTATCTACTCTCTTGCCTTAGCGAGTAAACAACTATGAGGTGATTATATCATAAAATCACCCCGAACGGAATGTTCAGGGTGTGGGGTAGGGGGTAGAAGCTAGAAGCTCGGGAACCATTGGGTGATGGTAGTCTTGTACTCGATTATAAAACCACCCTCGAGTTCTTCCTCTATTCTGTCTTTTACCGCTTGTCCTAATGGTCTGTCTGCATTGTAATAACACTCGTAATAATGCGGAGTGTCGGGCTCATCAATGCCGTTGTCTTGAGATAATCCAATGAGGTCTCTTCGGTGGGTTGAGAAGCCATTGGTTCTTAAGAAAGCACGGAACGGTTGAGTCCCTGGCTTAAGCTTGATTGAAATCCTGTAGTACAATTATCTCACCTCCTAATTGAAATGTGCGAAAATATTTTGTGTATCATATTGTAACATTTTTCTTTGTTTATTGCAAGGGTGTGCTATAATTTTGGTATAAATTGGAGGTGAAATGATTAAAGTTAATTTTAAAGCGGAAGTAAACGAAACGCAGGTTCGGCAGATTTTGGCAGAGATTAAGAAGGACAAGATGGGCGGCTGGATGGAGTTGCCGCGGAAATATGATATGGGGGAGTTTGCTAGGATAAAAGAGGCGGCAAAGAAGATTAGGGATGAGAGTGAATATTTAGTGTGTATTGGAATTGGAGGGTCATATTTGGGACATAGGGCGGTAATAGAGGCTCTTAGGCCAAAATCTGAAACTAAGATAATCTATGCAGGTAATTCGTTGAGCAAACGTGAGTTGGAACATGCTCTAGAAAAAGTGGGGGATCATGATTTTTCGATTAATGTGATATCAAAGTCTGGTACAACTTTGGAGCCAGCGGTGGCATTTGAAGCATTCAAGAAAAAGTTGAAAGAAAAGTATGGAGCGGAAGAGGCGGCAGGGCGAATTTATGCGACAACTGATGCCAAGCAGGGGACATTGCATGATGAAGCGATAGAGAATGGTTACACGAGATTTGTGGTACCAGATAATATTGGTGGTAGATACTCGGTATTGACTGCAGTAGGTCTTTTGCCTATGGCGGTGGCTGGGGTAAATATAGATGAACTGCTAGAGGGTGCGGCCGATGCGGCGGAAAAAAGTGTAGAGCCAGCCGTGGAATATGCATATATGAGGTATGCTTTAGGTAAGAAGAATTACGATACGGAGGTTTTTGCGAGTTTTGAGCCGAGCACGATGTACTTTAATGAATGGTTAAAACAATTATTTGGGGAAAGTGAAGGAAAGGAAAAACAGGGGATATTGCCGGCAGCGGTGATATATTCGACAGATTTGCATTCATTAGGGCAATTTATGCAAGATGGTAGAAGGAATTTGTTCGAAACTATCATAGATTATCCTACGGATGAACTGAATGCGAAGGTAGTAACAGCGGTGAGAATAGCACATACAGATGGTGGAATACCGGTATTGAATATTGGGGTTTCGAGTTTTGATGAAAAAGGGTTTGGTGAGCTAATTTACTTCTTTGAACTAGCTTGTGCAGTGAGTGCAAAATTGTTTGGAGTGAATCCGTTTGATCAGCCGGGGGTGGAGAAATATAAATTAGAGCTGCATAAATTACTAAGATAATCAGGATGATGTATAATTCACCGTATTTCGGAAGCTTCGCAATGCGATAATCTAAAGATTTTATCACATTGCTCCGCCCCTTCGGCGACAAAATCCACCTTAGGTAGATTTTGTCTTTATGTTCCTCAATACTGGTGAATTATACAATAGTGCCGATTAGATTACTTTCTGATTATCGTACCGGCTTTGCCAGCTAAAGCTTCACTCAAATGTTCTATATCGGTAATGATTCCAGTGCCGCCCTTCTCAGCGAATTTGATGGCGGCTTCGACTTTGGGTAACATGGAGCCGGCCTTGAATTGGTCGTATTTTTTGTATTTTTCTAATTCTTTAATGGTGACTTTGTGAAGAGCGATTTGATTTGGTGTGCCGTATTTGATGTATACATTTGGGACTGCGGTAACGGAGACAAAGATGTTGGCCTTAATCTCTTCAGCGAGCTTCTCTGCAGCGTAATCTTTGTCTATAACGGCATCAATGCCTTTTAATCTTTTTAAAACTTTGGTGCGAGTAACTGGAATGCCTCCACCGCCGGCGGCTATGACAATAACTCTGTCTTTGACAAGTTCTAGAATGGTGCGCTTTTCGACAATATCAATGGGCTTAGGTGAAGCTACCATACGGCGCCAGCCACGACCGGCATCTTCTTTGATGGTCCAGTTGGTGACTTTGCTAAGAGCTTTGGCTTGCTTTTCGGAATAGAATTGCCCAATAGGCTTGGTGGGATTCTTGAAGGCGGGGTCTTTTCTATCTACGACAACTTGAGAGATGATGGTGGCAACTTTTTTGCGGCGCCCAAGCTTTAAAAAGGCATTATTAATTGCCTGAGTGAGCCAATAGCCAATTTGCCCCTGACTCATGGCGACTGCGGTCTCTAGTGGCATAGCTGGTGCTTTCTTGGTGCTGGCGGATTCTTCGTGAATTAATATATTGCCGACTTGGGGGCCATTGCCGTGTGCAATGATAATTTCGTATTTATCAGCTAGGCTAGCGATTATTTCGCCGACTTTTGTGGCGACTTTCTTTTGAGCTTCAGCTGTGACTTCTCCATTTTTTTGCAAAGCATTACCGCCGAGAGCCAAAACTATACGTTTTTTCATGTAAATATTATAACACTTGTGCTTAAAATAAACTTAATATATAATGGAATTTATGGATAAAGCGTATACTTTGAGACATCAAGAGCCAACTAAGAAAGATTTTATTGATACGGCGGATTTTGATCAATCGGAGATTATAGATATCATTAAATTGTCACGAGCAGTGAGGAATTATATTAAAGGGGGCGGGATATTGAATTCTTTACTACATAAGACTTTGGCTATGTTGTTTGAACAAAAATCTACGCGTACGCGAGTATCTTTTGAGGTGGCGATGGCTCAGCTGGGTGGACATGCATTAAATTTGGCGCCAGGGGCGATTCAATTGGGTGCGCATGAGACAATCGAAGATACGGCACAGGTGTTAGGCCGAATGTGCGATATGATAATGTCTAGAGTAGACAGACATGAGTCGATCGAGGCCTTAGCGAGATATGCTAGAGTGCCAGTAATAAACGGCATGAGTGATAGAGTGCATCCGACACAGGGCCTAGGTGATATGATTACGATTTTTGATCATTGGCCTACAGGCAAGAGACCAAAAGATGTGAAAGTAATTTTCGTAGGTGATGCGACTCAGGTGTGTAATACATTGTGTGATATGGTTACTAAGATGGGGATGAACTTTGTACATTATGGTCCAGAAAATCATAGGATTAGTGATGAGTGGCTAGAAATTGGCAGAAAAAATGCCGAAAAATACGGTGGATCGGCGATATGGACTGATAATGTAGAATGTTTTATGGGTGCAGATTTTATTTATACCGATGTATGGTATGGGTTATATGATAAAGAAACACCCAAAGAAGAATATATGAAAGATTTCTATCCGAAGTATCAGGTGAACGATGAGATGATGATGGCGACTGGAAACCCAAATTGTAAATTTATGCATTGTTTGCCGGCAAATCGTAATGAAGAAGTAACGGATTCTGTGCTTGATGGACCTAATTCTATAGCGTGGGATGAGGCGGAAAATCGCCTAACGGCTCAGCGTGGGCTGGTGTTATATTTTGGCAAGGTAGCGGTAGCTACGCTTGGATTTATAAAACAACAAAAGGAGGGCGAAGATGCCAAAGAGGAAATATAAATTCAGACTGTTTTCGGCAGTGCTTGCGACGGTCTGTATAATTTTGGTGGGAGATGCCGTAGCACCTACTGCAGCCATCGGGAATTCGATGTATGTGTGGTGGGTAATTATGCTGATTGGCTTCTTTGTACCGTATGCTCTTATTTCTGCGGAGCTAGGTACACAGTATCCATCTGAAGGTGGTATGTACACTTGGGTGAAGAAAGCTTTTGGTAAGAAGTGGGCATCACGGGTGGCTTGGTTCTATTGGGTAAACTATCCGTTGTGGATTGCTTCTCTTGCGGATCTCATTACTACAATGATTATGCAAATGTTCGGTATCGAGATGGAAATGTGGATGGTGCTAGCGATTCAAATATTCTACATCTTCCTAGTAACGGTATTAGGTATGCTCCGGATTTCTCAGTCTGACTGGGTGTCTAATATCGGTGCGATTATTAAAATTTTGCTACTTTCTGGGATTGGCTTTTTGGGCCTCTATGTGCTATTTAGTAAGGGCACGGCAAACCCGATTGAGGGGTGGCAAGATTTTGTGCCTTTGGCATCGGCGGATGGGGGGATAGATTGGGCTGGCATATCGTTTGTGTCGCTAATAATCTTTAATATGCTTGGCTTCGAAGTGGTTGGTACATTTTACGATGATATGGACAAGCCCAAAAAACAAATTCCAAAAGCAATTATCTTGGGTGGGATTTTGATTGCGGTTTTCTACATCTTCCCATCATTTGGTATGGGTGTAGGTACACAGTTTGAGGATATCCAGACTAACACTGGGTTCTTGGATTCCTACAATGTATTGATGGCTAATGCTGGATTTGAAGCGGCGGCAATTCAATCTATCCTGATAGTAGTGGGTGGGCTATTTATCCTGACTTTGATTTCTAATGTTTCATCGTGGAACTTCGGTGTGTATTCAGTAATTGCATGTGCAGCTGAGGATGGAATGTTCCCGAAATCTTGGAAGAAGCGCAATAAAGATGGCGTGCCATATATGGTAGGTGTTTGGACTGGTATTGTTGCAACTATCTTGGCGGTAGCAGGTATTATTATCGCTTATGTATTTCCGGAGATGGAAGAATTGTCTAATATGTTTTGGGCATTCTTCTCGCTGTCATTGGTGTGTCTACTTTTGTCATACATCCCGATGTTTGCAGCGTTTATCAAATTACACAAACAAGGGCAGCAAGTTAAGAATGGCTATTGGTTAAAGGTTGGCCCAGTGATGCGGTGGATAATGGGGGTTGTGCCATTGATTTTGTTGTTCATATCGCTATTCTTCACTCTGGTACCAGAGTTTGATCTAGAGGCGGTATTGGACAATTATATATTGATTATTAGTACAGTAGTATGTATAGGTATTGGTGAAATAATGGTATTCCATATGAGTCAGAAGGACAAGCAACGAAAATTAGAGCGTAAGAAAAAGGCTGCGCTAAAGTCTGGAAGATAGTCTATAATAAAACATAGTGGGGTGGTAAAAACCCCACTATTTTAATAAGGAAAGGTGTAGGTATGAAATTAAGTTCAACCCCTAAGCAAGATGGATTCTATATGCCATCAGAATTGGCGCCACATAAGTGTACTTATCTTTTGTGGCCAGAGCGGCCAGACAATTGGCGTGATGGTGCAAAGCCGGCACAAAAGGCATTTCGTGAAGTGGTAGAAAAAATCGCTAAGTATGAGCCTGTGGTGCTCGGCGTGAATCAATCACAGTATTTGCATGTGCTTGGTATGAATATGCCGAATGTGTCAGTAGTGGAAATTTCCAATAACGATTCGTGGATTCGAGATTCTGGGGCAACTATGGTGGTGAATGGTGCCGGGGAATTACGTGCAGTAGATTGGGATTTTAATGCTTACGGCGGTATGGTAGATGGAATTTATTATCCGTGGGACTTTGATGATTATGTAGCAGCAAAAATGGCGAATATTGAGAAAGTGGATAGATATGTGTCAAGTGGTTTTATACTTGAAGGCGGCGCTATTCATACTGATGGTGAAGGTACATTAATTGTAACAGAAGAAACAATGCTGTCCGAGGATCGTAATCCCGATATGACTAAAGAGCAAATCGAGGAGAAGCTGAAGGAATACACTGGCGTAGAGAAGGTGTTATGGTTGCCGTATGGTGTATATATGGATGAGGATACTGAGGGGCATGTAGATAATATTTGTCAGTTTGTGGCACCGGGAAAAGTAGTACTAGCTTGGGAGGATAATCCAGAGGACCCGCAACATGAGCGCTCAGTGAAAGATTTGGAATACCTTGAGAGTGTAACCGATGCGAAGGGTCGGAAACTAGAGGTAATTAAAATTCATGTACCAAATGTAATAACTATTACCAGGGAAGAGGCTGAAGGTGTTGATGTGGTGGAGGGCACATTCCCACGCAATGAAGGCGATAGATTGCCGGCTTCATATATTAATTATTACAACTGTAATGGTGCGGTAATTTTACCAATCTTTAACGATCCCCATGATGAGGAAGCAGTACGAATTTTGCAAGAATGTTTCCCGGATAAAGTAATTGAGACTGTATATGCGAGAGAAATATTGCTTGGTGGCGGGAATATACATTGTATAACACAGCAAGTACCTCAAACGTAAACATTTTTAATCATTTCAAGCAAAGCTAAGGTGAAAAAATCACTTTGAGGTCAGCAAAATGCCTTTCATGAAGCGGGGACTTGTTTGCCTGTAATTATCACAGCGCAAGGCAAGAAAAAATCTCCTTATTCGCCCTTCGGGCTAGGGGAGATTTTTTCATTGTTGAGCTGTGATAATCACGCAAACAAATCTGGTCTAAATCTCATTTATGCTTCATGAAAGGCATTTTGCTGACCTTGTGATGATTCAAAGTTTTTATGCTATAATTAGTACATGGATAAATTATCGTATGATGGGCCGATAGTTTTGGCAATCTTGGATGGGGTGGGCTTAGCACCGGATGGACCGGGGAATGCAGTGAGTAGAGCTCGTACGCCATTTTTAGGTATGGCCGCGAGAGAATATCCACATGTGGCTCTTGAAGCTTCTGGTGAAGCGGTAGGGTTGATTCCTAGTCAAATGGGCAATTCTGAAGTAGGGCACAATACGATGGGGGCCGGCAGAATGGTAAAGCAGGGTATTGCGCGGATTAATGAGGCATTTTCTTCTGGTGAAGTGTTCGAATCCGATGCTTGGAAGGGTGCAATGTTAAGAGTGTTGGGCGAGGGTAAGGGAGGGTTCCCTATTGACAATAATAGTATTTCGTGGTATAATGGGGAGATAAACCAGCGGACTTTGCATTTCGCAGGAATCTTTTCTGATGGTGGGGTACATAGTGATATCAAACATTTGATGCAGATGGTGGCGCAGGCATATAGTGAAGGGGTGAGAAGGATGCGGATACATGCAGTTTTTGATGGGCGAGATGTGCCGCCACAGTCAGAGCCTAAATATATTCGGGAATTTGAAGCGTTTGCTACGCAATTTGCTGGTGCGGATATTAAGATTGCTTCTGGTGGAGGAAGAATGACTACCGTGTCGGATAGGTATGAGAATGATTGGCAGATGGTGGCGCGGGGTTGGGATATGATGGTAAATGGGGAGGCGAATTATTATTTTAAAACGGCAGAGGAAGCGATTAACATATTACGTAGAATAGATCCAGGAGTGCAAGATCAGAATCTTCCGGCTTTTGTGATAGTAGATGATGATGAAAAGCCAGTAGGAAAAATTGAAAAGGGGGATGCGTTGATTTACTTTGATTTTCGGGCGGATCGGGCGATAGAAATAGCAATGGCGTTTACTTATTGGGATTTTCCGTATTTTAACCGTGGAAATTATACGCCAGATGATGTGTATTTCGTAGGGATGACAGAATATAATTCTGATACACACGTACCAGAGCACCGTTTGGTGCAGCCGGTAGTGTTTAGTGAGACTTTGAATCGGTTTTTGGGCGAAAGAGGCATTTCTGAATTAGCAGTATCAGAGACAGTAAAATTTGGGCATGTGACCTATTACTTCAATGGTAATAGCTATGAAAAGGCGGCAGGGGAGGAACATTTGCAAATTGATTCTTATGCTGGGCCATTTGAAGTAAGGCCATGGATGCGGACAGCAGAAATTACAGATACGGTAATTGAAAATTTAGATAAATATAAGTTTGTGCGGTTAAATTATCCTGGTGGTGATATGGTGGGGCATACTGCTGATATGGAGGCGACAGTTATAGCAATAGAAGCGATAGATCTAAGCTTGGCACGAATTGCGCAGAAGGTGGATGAGCTTGGTGGGTGCTTGATAATAGTGGCGGATCATGGTAATGCTGAAGAGCTATTGGATGCCAACGGGAACAAGAAGACATCGCATACTACAAATAGGGTGCCATGCATTATTTATGATAATACAGTGAATAAAGGTAAGTATCAGATGGCATTGATGGCTCGGCCGGGTCTTGCAAATATTGCAGCAACGGTAGCGGTACTACTGGGTCAGAATGATTATCCAGAGGGTTGGAATAGGCCATTGATAGAGATAAAATAGTTTCTTGTGGTAAAAAGGTGGCTGGTTTGTTATAATGAGGGCATTATGATTACGAAAGCTATTATTCCGGTAGCGGGCTGGGGAACGAGGCGCTTACCGATTACAAAAATTATTGAAAAATCAATGTTACCAGTGGGGAATCGGCCATTAGTGGATTATTCGGTGCAGGATTTAATTAAAGCTGGGGTGAAGGATATCTACATGGTGATTTCTAATGTGGAGCCGTGCCAGGTGCAAGAGTTCTATAAAGATAATCTAGCATTGAATCAATATTTGATAGATCGGGGTAAGGAAGATAGGCTGAAGCTGGCTAAGACTTTGCCGGATGATGTAACGATTCATTATACAGTGCAAGACCCAGCAGATAAATATGGGACTGCGGTACCAATTGCAATGGTAGTGGAGGAATATAGCATTAACGAACCAGTGCTAGTGTTTATGGGGGATGATTTTGTATGGAATCCGGGTGGTGAGGGTGCAGCAGAAGCTTTATTGACATCGGTAGGTGAAAATGAGAGCGCCATCTTGGGTGTAGAGATTCCTTTGGAGAAAGTAGAGAAATATGGTGTGTTGGCGGCAAAAGATGGTAAATTGATAAGTGTAGTAGAGAAGCCAAAGCCAGAAGAGGCTCCGAGTAATTTGATTAATGTTTCTAAATACATAATGACACCGGAGTTATTGCGACGAATTGTAAAATATGTAAGAGAGAATGATTTTGGGCCACTGGATCAAGAGTATATGGTAACTGACCCAATAGATGAATATATAAAAGAAGGTGGAGTGATGCGTGTAGCTCCTACTAAGGGTGAATATTTGGATGGTGGTTCGGTAGAAGGATGGCTACACGCTAATAATGTAGTGTGTGGTTCTTAAAAATACCTGAATTGGTATTGTTTCATAATTCACTACATCTCGAAAGCTTAGCGATACATTTGTTAAATAATTATTAAATCTGGCGGGTCCTGTCCTCGCATTTTCCCCCACCGTGCTCGGCTATCGCCTGCGTGCGTTGGGGGTCCCCCAAGCTCGGCCACCCGCCAGAGATGATTATATAATCAGGAGACCTTTTCAGGGCTTGGACTTGTTTGGCTTATAATTTATACAACGTAGGGCAAGAAAAGGTTATTTATGTTCCTCGCCTAATTCTTTTGCCATGCGTTCAAGTTTCCTAAAGTCGGTCTTGTTGGCTTTGGTGAGCGGGAGGTCATCTAGAAAAATGACTTTGTGGGGGAGTTCGTAATCTTTTAAAGTAATGCGGCGGCGGCCGAGGTTGAAGGGCTCGCTGGACCTACTAATTATTTGCCGGCGGGTGTCGTTGTTGTGCCCAACGCCTTCATTGGTAACTACAAAGGCATAGGCGGCGAGCTTTAGCTTGGGGTCGGGACCTTTTACGACATAGCATTTTTTAACTAGTTCGGATTTGGAAACGGCGGCACGGACAACTTCGTAATAGACTTTGGCGGGGAGATTATTGATAAAAAATGTGGCGCGGCCAACTAAAGTGATGTATCCAGTTTCTGAAACATAGGCGAGATCGCCAGTTTTGACAAATTTTTTGCCATGGATTTTGATTATTTTATCTTCTGTGAGTTCGGGGCGGTTATAATAGCGATTGAGAATGTGTCTACCGGTGACATAAAGGATGCCGGTTTTGCCGAAGTTGAGCTCTTCTCCAGTATCGGGATCTAATACCATTACATGTACTCCGGCTGGGACTTGACCAACTGAGTCTGGGTTGTAGGTGCGGTTGCCAACAGCGGTGGAAATTAGACCGAGGGCTTCACCTACGCCATAGCCATTACTGATTTTGATATTTTTGAGTCCGCGAGATTTGAAGAAATCTAGAGCGGCGAGGGAGGCGGATTTTTCTAGGCGTTCACCACCAGAGGCAAACATTTTGAGACTGGAGATATCAGTGCTTTCTTTAAGTGAAGGCATAGCCTCGAGTAGTGGTGGGATGCCAAAGATGGTGTTGGGGTTTTTGCCGATATAATAATCTAAGTTGGTATCATTTATATCCGGGGTGAGAATGACTTCGCCGCCACCACAAATTGGGGCGAGCACGGAGACTACTAGTCCGTAAGGGCAGTCGAAATGCACATAGCTCATCCAGGAATGGAGTTCTTTGTCCCACATTTTGACATCTGAGGCGACTTTGGAATAAATAGCGGAGGCGATGAGGGCTTTGTTGGTAAAGACCATGGGCTTAGGGCCGGAGGTAGAGCCAGAAGTAAAGGAGATAAGAGCTTCGCGGTTGCCAGCAAAGATATTGCGTGGGATATATCCACGATGTTTTTCGGCGATCTTGGTGATAGGCTGTTTTCCGAGCCAAAAGCCATCTAGGGCATGGAAGTCGATATCTTCTTCTTGTTCACTATCTGGGCCGGCTTCATCTACGGTACGGCCATCTAGGTTGATAATATATTTTACTGATTTTGCATCGTGTTTCAAGTCTTTAATGCGTTTATCGCTATATTTATAAGTAATGACTATAGGGGATTTAAAATCATCTAGATAATGTAAGAGAGTTTCGCGTGGAGTTTTTTCATCGAGAAAAGCAACGATAGCGCCTAAGCGGTTGGCTGCAAAAAAAATGAGGACATTCTCGTATAGAGAGCGTCCGGTAGCGATGGTGATAATATCGCCTTTTTTGATACCGAGAGCTAGAAAAGCTTTGGCTAAGATTTTTGCATCGTGTATGAGTTCGCGGCGGGTGAAGCTAAGCTCTTTTTGATTGATAACGATACTGTTTAGATGATAAATGTTGGAAAGATTAAATAGTGCTGATACGCTAATGTGTGGGACCAATGGGTCGCGCTTTTGGTGTTTGATTCTTAACATATTTCTCCTTTTACGGGTGGGGTTGACATTTATTTAAGCGTGCGGTAGGATTGATTTAAGTTAAGGTTTTATTCTCTTTCTTTACGAAAGAGAATAATTTTTGTCTTAATTAGTCCAAAGACTAGGTTCAGCTCAAAAACCATAATGCTTCCTTTCTTCTCGCACTTACCTTTTAATCTGCAACCCCACCTAGATTGATTTTACCATATTATTTCTTTTTGTCTCAATGTATGCTATTATAAACATAAGTTTAATTGAAAGGAAGATATGCAACCAAATCAAAATATGCCAGAGGTGGGTCAGCCAGTAAGGCCAGTAAAGCCTGTATCTCCAGCTAGTTTAGTTAGTCCAGCTAAACCAGTGGAGCCGGTTGAGCCGGTGGGCGGACCGACATTTGATAATGGGCCATCCGTGGTGGAGGGGAAAGGCGGTAAGAAAACCGGTTGGATACTAGGGTTAATGATATTAGCCATTATTGCGGCTGGCGGAGTTGGATTTGGTGTGTGGGCTATGATGGATGGCAATAGTCAGAAAGATGCTTTGAATGCGCAAATTAGTTCTTTAAAGCAGCAAAATAGTACTTTGCAAGAACAGTTAAGTGCAAATGGCGGGGGTACTATTATTAATATTGATACTGATAATGATGTAAATTCGACAGATTATATATATGTAGGGGAGTGGGGGTTGAAAATTAAGATTCCTACTCAGCTATTGGGCCAAGTGGGCTATCTATTTGGTGATTCATTGTCGATAATTGATTCTGGGGCAAGTTGGACTTATGGGCAAGCAGTGGATTGGGATACTAATGATGTGCTGACTATTTTTAGGTCTGAAGAAGGAATAATCGATTACGAAAATTGTCAGCAAAGTTGTACTACGTATATTACTACTATTAATGGTTATGATTATTCTTATAGTATGCAGGGTAACAATTTAGAGGCTTTGCAGTCGACAGCATTGAAAGAAATGGCAAATAAAGATAGTTTTTCTGCAATATAGAGACAAGTAAGGAAATGAGTAAATTAGCACTCTTGACATTGGAGTGCTAATTTCTTATAATGTAAAGTATTATGCAAGAAGAATTTAGTGAGATTATGAACCGACTGAGCGAAAATGCAAGATTTGCGTTGCAAAAGGCGGATTTTTATAGTAAAAGATACAATAATGGCTATATGGGGACAGAACATTTACTGCTCGGGATAATGAGTATAGATATGTCCACTGGGGCAAAGATGATTCGTGATGAGGGTGCTACTCTGGAAGAGATAGAAAAAGCACTCAATAAAGCTGCAGTAGAAGTGCCGGGAAGTGATATGGCGATGATGTCTTTGTCCGAGGCGGTAATTTTAACCTTGCGTATGGCGCAAAATTATACGCGCGAGCAGGGTTTGACCGTGATAGGTACAGAGCATATATTATATGCACTGCTGAGTCAGTCAAATTCGCGGGCAAGTTTGATTTTGACTGGGCTAAAAGTGGACACGGAAAAGTTGTTGGATGAGATAGAAGACTTGGTGGAAGAACAGACAAAAGATGAAAAATTGAAGGCTGAAAAGGCAAAGTATTTGAAAAAGTCGCCGTTAAAGTTTTTGAATCGTTATGGAAAAGATTTGACCGAAGAGGCTAAAGCGGGAAAATTAGATACAGTGATAGGGCGAGAGAATGAGATAGAGCGGGTGGTAACAGTGTTGAGCCGCCGTACGAAGTCTAATCCAGTACTAATCGGTGAAGCTGGTGTGGGTAAGACTGCGATTGTGGAAGGTTTGGCAATGAGGATTGTAAAAAATGAAGTACCTGGAAATCTGATCGGCAAGCATATTTATCAAGTAGATCTTAGCTCTGTAGTGGCAGGAACGAAGTTCCGTGGGGAATTCGAGGAGCGAATTAAGGGAATTATTGATGAAGCTACGGGGGATGAGTCCGTACTGTTATTCATAGATGAAATACACTTACTTTCGGGCGCGGGCTCTAGTGAGGGTAGTATGGATGCGGCTAACATTTTGAAGCCGGCATTAGCAAGAAACTCAATTAACCTAATTGGGGCAACGACTTTGGATGAGTATAGAAAAAGTATCGAAAAAGATAAAGCTCTTTCTAGGCGTTTTCAGACAGTAATGGTAGAGGAACCTTCGGCGGCAGTGACACTTAGAATTTTGAAGGGCATAAAAGGCCATTATGAGAGTCATCACGGAGTGGTGATACCAGATGGGATTTTGGAAACAGCTATTACGATGAGCCAAAGATATATAAATGATAGATTTATGCCAGACAAGGTAATCGATGTAATAGATGAAGCCAGCGCAATAGCCAAGGTGGCGGCAGATAAAAAAGGTGGTGGTAAATATAAGAAGATGAAAATCGAAAAAGCAACCTTGGAAAATAAAATTTCCGAGTCGGCAGAGAAAGAAAATTATGAGAAAGCCGCTGAATATAAAACTGAATTAGCTAAATTGGAGCAAGAGATTAAGAAGTTGGAAAAAGCGGGTGCGAAGAAAATGGAGAATCCGACACTAACAGAAGAAAATCTGGCTACGGCGGTGTCCTTAAAGACTGGAATACCGGTAAGCAAAGTGCATGGTTCTGAGATGAAGATGTTGATGAATCTAGAAGATGAGCTGAAAAAATCTATTGTTGGACAAGATGAAGCCATAAAGGCGGTGGCAAAGGCAATTAGGCGAGGTAGAAGTGGTATTGCTGACTCTAGACGGCCAATTGGATCTTTCTTATTCATGGGGCCGACTGGCGTAGGTAAGACTGAGCTTGCACGCGTAATAGCAAGAGAAATATTTGGCGGGGAAAATGCACTAGTAAAAATAGATATGTCGGAATTTGGTGAAAAGCATAATGTATCTAGATTGGTAGGTGCGCCAGCTGGCTATATTGGCTATGATGATGGTGGCAAATTAACTGAAGCAGTGCGGCGAAAGCCTTATTCGGTGATATTGTTTGACGAGATAGAAAAAGCACACCCAGATGTATTTAATTTACTTTTGCAAATATTGGAAGATGGGGTGTTGACAGATGGACAAGGCAATAAAATTAAGTTTAATAATACAATAGTAATACTTACTTCCAATCTCGGCTCGGCAGATATGTATAGAGAGTCGGAACTTGGCTTTACAGCGAAAACTGCGAAGGACAAAAAGGCTTTGGCAGAGGAATATGAAGAAAACAAATCTTATGCAATGAAAGCACTTAAAAAGGTAATGCGGCCAGAATTAATTAATAGGTTGGATAATATTTCGGTATTTCATGCGCTTACCAAGAAAGATGTGGAGAAAATATTTGACAATTTGATTAGTGACTTGAGAAAGAGATTGGCCGCAAAAGGCATTGGTATAAAGATAGATGAAAAAGCTAAGGACTATTTGATTGCAGAGGGGTATGATCCGAAGAATGGTGCTAGACCACTTCGTAGGAAGATTGAAGATGAGGTGGAGTCGCTGCTTTCAGAGGAGATTATTGCGGGAAGCTTAAAGAAAGGCGATATACCAACCCTGAAGTATGTTAATAAGAGACTTAAATTAGTAAAGGAGTAATATGGTAAAGAATTATTTAGTGCCTACAGTAGTAGAAGAGACTAATAAGGGTGAGCGGGCATATGATATATATTCACGTTTGCTTAATGATAGGATTGTGTTTTTGGGCGAAGATGTGAATGCGCATACGGCGAATTTGGTAGTAGCTCAATTGCTATATTTAGCACATGAAGATCCTAAAAAACCAATAAAACTATATATTAATTCTCCCGGCGGTTCAGTATATGATGGACTTGCGATTATTGATACAATGAACTATATTGAGCCGGATGTGGAAACGATTGGAATTGGCTTGCAAGCTTCGATGGGTGCAATGCTGCTGTCTTGCGGGGCAAAAGGCAAGAGATATTGTTTGCCGAATGCGCGAATTATGATTCATCAGCCATCTTCTGGTACGGAGGGAAAAATTACCGACCAAGAAATTATGCTAAAGGAGGGAATCTTCCTAAAGAAGCGTTTGGCGGAGATTTTTGCAAAGAATACGGGTAAAGATTTGAAGCAGGTAGAGAAGGATATGGACAGAGATAATTGGATGAGCGCGGAAGAAGCTAAGGAATATGGCATAATCGATGAGATTATAAAATAGATAGGATTATTGAAAATATAATATCGCAGACCTTAGGTACTGCGGTATTTCTTTTCTAAAATATGATTTTTGAAGTTTTATTTTGCTTGTGGTAAAATGAAAGTATTATGGAAGTTGGGACAAGATATAAGAAAGTTTTGGTTTTGGGATTGATGGTTTTGGTAGTGGTGGTGGGCTTAGTATTTGGTATAATTTTGATAAAAGCTAGCATTGATGATGGAAGTAATGAAGCTATTGACAATAATAATGGGGGATCTGAAGAAATAGAAAATTATGATACAGTGATTGAGGTCTTTAATGCAGAAGGAAGTGCTTCAACCACGGTTAGTGGGAGTGGAAAATGAGGCGGTATAAGTTTCTCGGTATTTTTATGGCTGGGATGCTTTTTGTGGTAGTGGGTTTATTCTTAAATAGACAAGTTGTATATGCGGATTATAGTTATAGCTTTTACATCAGAGTTTTCGTAGATTATTCAGTTAATAATTGTGCAGTAGATGGTGAGCAGGTGGTATGCGATTTAAATATAGAGCCTGATAAGGATATAGTATTTATAGAGCCTACTATAGGCATTCCGCCTGCGCAGGCATTGAAGGTGGATATGATACCCAGAGGTGATTATGGAATAGATGATATAAGGAATAAGTATTTAGGATATTGGGATGCTGGTGTGAATCCGACTCAACTGGTGGATGTTCAAAGTTTAACTTATGAGCTAAGTATACCTAAGAGCAATTTGGCAAAGAGTGAAAGCAGAGGAGATATTAATACCATTACGTATACTGGAAAGTTCTGTTTTGATGTGGATGTGTATTGGCGTGAGGATGGTTATAATGATGTTGATCATGGTTTAAATGTTTTTTGTAGTGATTTTTCTGCTTCCGAGAGAAGGCCATCTTCATTTGAAGGAAAAACTGATGCTGGCGCGGTGACTACTGGCTGGACAAGCGAGGATTCATCTAAAAAGGGGGTGATTCGTAATTGCTCTCCGGTAAATGGATGCGAGGTGGAGTTTAAACATGCGCTAAGGCGAACGGCTGGCTATGGGTCGGCAGACTATGTGATTATGAGGGAGTCTAATTATTCTGAATTAAATGTTACAACTAGGGCATTAAAGGCTGGCTTAGAATCTTTTAGTAGTGGGAACGAAGCACAAGAATACAGTGAAACTGTAAAATTGATGCCGGGTCAAATAGTGTGTGAATCTATGAATTTTAGAATTAATAGCAATGATGAGCATAGAAAAACGAAAGTGTGTATATACGCTACTGGTGATGCGCAGGAGGCTGATACGATACTAGATATGAAAGTAAAAAATAAAACGACAACTAGGTACAGCCAATATGCTGATATAGTGTATGCAAAGCCTGGAGATATATTGGAATATAGAGCTGTTTATAACCCTACATTGCAGTATACGGCCAAGTTGGTACCTGAAGCTATTAGAATAAATAATGGGAACAAGATTGAAAACAATATTGGACTTAGTTTGCAGAGGCTTTTTAATAATAAAAATGGTGATATGTTAAGTTGGAATAATGCATTTTCGGTGATTAGTGAAGGATTTGTATCGGGTTTTTCTAAAAATTATAAATATGAAATTGGAAATAATGACAAGAAAGAAGAGTTAAATGAATACACTGTCACTAAAGTTGATGTGGGCGGTATTTTAAAGGAAAAAGCTAGAACCAATGCAAACAATCAGACTAGTACTACACCGAGTGGGGTGAGCTTTATTGTGGAAGATGGAGTCTTGGTTGGCAAAATAGATACTAATAATCTTTCCGATGAGGCTAAGGCAGTAGTGCCATATAATTTCATTAATGAAGCGGAAGTAGATTCGAATGATAGTGTCTTATACGCTGGAGAGACGGTTAGTATAACATATGCAATATCAACGAAACTTAAATATAATAGTAAGATTGGTGGAAATCCATATGCGACATTAGTAAAGAATCCTAAATGGAAGATAGAGGTTTGCTATGGTAACAACTATAGCGTATGTTACGAAAGTGGAGAAAAAAGTGGTGATTATTTGCATAAAACTGAAGACATATACGATGTTGCAACAAAGAAAGATGAAAATACGAAAGTTACTATAAATGTTCCGGATGTTTCGGCTGGGACTCAAATACGAGTGAGGGCGGCAGTATATCCAGCAAATAGTGGCAATGATGATAACTGGCAAGATCCAGAAGGCAATCATGAATGGGCTTATTCGGCGCCGAAATACTTGATTGTGGCGAAAAGACCGAGTTTCCAGGTATGGGGCGGAAATGTATATTCCGTAGGAAATATTAATTTGTCGAAAACCGTAAGTAAGAAGAATAATTTATCTGGCTATGGTAATGGAACATTTGTATTTGGGGCGTGGGCTGAATTGGGACTAATATCGAAAGGTGTAGTAAAGGGTTTTGCCAGTGGAGCGGGGCTGGGTTATAGTAATTTGGATTTAATTGCGAATCCTGGAGGGAGTGGTAGTAGCAATTTTTGCAAAATGAGCACACTGAGCTTTGCAAATAGATGGTGTAATAGCAATGATGGCTTGGGTAATGCTAATTATGTTGGTAGGTTAGGAGATGCTTATGCGGGTAGAGTTGATTCGGTGAAGGCTAATTTGATAGCTAGGTTTTCTAATGGCGATGTGGCAAATGCGGCGGATGAAATTGACTTAACTTATGATGATGAAAGTAAGAAAATAGAATATGATACGTATTATTATCGTAGTAATGGTGGATTATCGATAGCTAAGTCGAATATTGGGAAGAATGTGACAAAAGTGGTAAGTGCTAATGGCAATATATATATAAATGGTGATATATTATATCAGGATAGCGGATATCAAATGGCTAAAGAGGTTCCAAAAGTGGTATTGTATGCTGAGGGTGACATCATAATTAATTGTGGTGTGCAAAGAATTGATGCTGTGCTAATTGCGAATGGGGATGTAAATACTTGCAATTCTGGTAATATTAATGCTAAGCAAAATTCCAATCAGCTAAAGATCAACGGCGCTGTTATTTCGAATACGTTGACTTTAAATCGGACATATGGTGCGGCGACTGGTAATAATTCCATAGTGCCAGCGGAGATTATTAACTATGATGATTCGTTGTACTTGTGGGGTAATAGAAAATTTGATATGTCGGAGACTGGTAAAATTATGACAACATATCAGAAAGAGTTATCACCGAGATATTAAAATATTAAAATAAAATTTATTTTACAATAGCAAATTTGTTTTTGCCTTTTTTGATAAGGGCGATTTGATTTACGGTGATATCTTCAGTGACCTTAAGGCCATTGATAGAAATAGCGCCGGTGGAAATAAATTCGCGAGCTTTCTTTTTGGATTCGGCGAGGCTGGTGGTGATGAGTATGTCTACTAAGCTGGAACCTTTCGAGGTGGAAGGTAAGAAATTGGCGAATTCGAGGATTTCATCAGAAGAAAAACTAGTAAAATCAGTATCTCTGCTAAAAAGTAGGTTGGTGAGGTTTTCGATAGAACGGGCATTTTCTTTGCCATGAACGATTTCGGTGACACATTTAGCGAGTGTTTTTTGCGCTATGCGTTGTTCGGGTGCTGTGAAATGTTGTTCCAGGACACTTTCGATAGTAGATTTGTCTAGTAGAGTGTAAATTTTGAGTAGGTATTCTACGGAGCTATCTGGTTGGTTGAGCCAGAATTGATAGAAGTCGAAAATAGGAGTGAAATTGCCAGAACCGTTGTCGGTGCTAGCAAGCCAAACGGCATTGCCTTCAGACTTGCCAAATTTGCGACCGGTATTAGGGTCAATGATGAGCGGGGTAGACCAGACATCTGCATCTACATTTTCTAAACGTTTGATAAGATGGATGCCTGAAGTGCAGTTACCGTATTGATCTGCACCGCAAAGCTGTAATGATACACCATGTTCGCGGAAGAGATGAAGAAAATCGTAGCCTTGGATTAGAGTGTAGGAAAATTCGGCATAAGAAATACCAGAGCCGCCATCACCGATGCGATTTTGGACAAATTGTCTGTCTAGGAGTTGAGTCATGGAGAAGGCTTTACCAACTTCGCGAAGAAAATCTAGGTAATTGATATTTTTAAACCAATCGTAGTTATCCACCATGGTGACATCTTTGGCATTAATGATGTGTTCAATTTGAGACTTGATGCAAGATTTGTTGTGTTCGACTTCATCTAAAGTCTTGAGGTCACGTTCGCCATTCTCCTTAGGGTCACCAATTTGGCCAGTAGCCCCACCTACAAGTAGATATGGCTTGTAGCCATGTCGCACAAAGCAAGCACACATCATGAGTGCCGCAAGATTACCAATAGTAAGAGAATCGGCAGATGGATCGGCGCCCCAGTAGAATTTTTTGGATTCACGTGTATCGAGGTCTGCTGGGTTTTTGATGGTGGTTTCGGCTTGAAAGCCACGATAAATTAACTCTTCGGATAAGTTCATATGATGATTATATCATAATTTTTCGCCTAGGCGAGCGCGGTTGGCCCACTCATCGGCAAGCTCGTTGTATTTGACACCAACATGGCCACGGACCCAAACTAATTTGACTGGATATTGATGGAAGAGCTGATATAAGTTTTTAACTATGTCCAAATTGGAAATTTCGCCTTTTGCTTTTCTCCAACCTCTTGCTTCCCAGCCATCGGCCCACTTGGTAAGAACATTGATCCAAAATTCGGAATCGGAATGGATCTCGCAGCCTTCATTCTTGGCATATTTAATGGCGGCAATCATGGCAAGACCTTCCATGCGAATATTGGTGGTGTGTGGTTCGCTGCCTAGTGCGACTGGTTGGCCGGTAGATTGATCGATTACTGCAAAGCCGCCGGGGCCGGGATTGGGCTGAGCACTACCATCTGTCCATAAGATCTTCATGGTATGATTGTAACATAAACATGTTATAATTAAAGCTATGAAATATTTGGCAGTACTAGGTCGGCAGCCGGAAATTTCGGTGGCGGAGCTCAAAGCCTTGTTTAGTAGAGTAAGGAAACTTTCTGAGAAGGTGGCGGTTTTTGAGGCTAAAAATCCGAATATTGATAGATTGGGCGGAAGCTTGAAAATAGCAGAGGAGTTGAGTGAAAAGCCGTTAGATTTTTTGCGAGATTTACCTGAGGGGAAAATTACACTAGGGCTAAGCGATTATTCGAGAAACGCTTCGAAAAAAACCGCCACAATGGAAGCATTGAAGTTAAAGAAGATTTTGGTGCGACATGGAAGAAGTGTGAGGGTGGTAGAAAATAGAGAAGCAGTGCTTTCTACGGCAACATCTCTCCATAATGGAATGTCTGGCAAGAATGAACGGAAAGTGGAATTAATCAAGGTTGATGATGGATGGTATAGGGTTATTGGCGTGCAAAATATTGATGCGTATGCTGAGCGGGACCAAGCACGGCCGGCACGTGATGCGTATGTTGGAATGTTGCCACCGAAGTTGGCGCAGATTTTGATTAATTTGTGTGAGTCACTTCCTGAGGGGGCTACGGTGTTGGATCCGTTTTGTGGCACTGGCGTGGTATTACAAGAGGCGCTATTAATGGGCTATAAAGCCTATGGTACTGACATCAGTGAAAGAATGGTGAAATATAGTGAAAAAAATTTAAAATGGCTTGTGAAATTTGAAAATACTTCCCTTTGGGCGCACTCAAGGCCGTTCGGTCAAGTTTATGGTCCTCAGGAAAGTATTTTTCAAATTTCACAGGGTGATGCTACTTCTTTTCAATGGACTCAGCCGATTGATGCAGTGGCGTGTGAGGGGTATCTGGGTAAACCGTTTGCGAAGATTCCAACTGAAATAGAATTAAAGGAGCAAAAGCAGGAATGTCAAGCGATTATTCTGGAGTTTTTGAATAATTTGTTAGAGCAAATTAAGTCTGATACGCCGGTGGTGATAGCGATTCCGGCGTGGCTAAGAGAAGATGGCACTTATGAGAGGTTAGAAATACTTGACCAAATTGAAAAACTGGGGTATAATGTTGATAATAAATCGCGCGAGGGGTTACTTTATTGTCGAGAAGACCAGGTCGTAGCGAGAGATATAATAATTTTAAGGAAGCAATAAATGTCACATGTAAAAGCTGGCGGTACCGCCAAAAATGTCCATAACAATGCTGGCCAGCGCCTTGGCGTAAAACGCTTTGGTGGCCAAAAAGTTAAAAACGGTGAAGTTTTAGTTCGCCAAACTGGAGCCACGAAAATTGCTGGCCCAGGTACTTATATGTCACGTAATTTTACTATCCATGCTGCAAAAGATGGGGTAGTAACCTTTGTAAAGACAAAAAAGACACATTTCTCTGGAAAGAGTTTACCACGAGTTCGTGTTGAAGTAAGATAATGGGATGGCCCCGGCTTGGGGCTATTTTTTTGTGGTATAATCTTGTTATGGCTAAAAAGAAAAAGTTGAAGTTCTCTTTTCGTGCTGTGCTTTCAATTTTGACAGCAGTATTGGTTGGGTATGTAATTTATCAAAACTGGCCAGATATTTTGGACACTTTTGATCATTTGCAGGATACTAATGTTTTTATATTGATGTTGCTGATTCCAGAACAGTTATTTATGTATTATGCTTGCGGACAGATATTTTTTTCATACTTAAAAAATAGTAAAAATGTAAAGAAAATTTCAAGTAAGGAAATTTTGCTAATTTCTACGGAACTTAACTTTGTAAATCATGCTATTCCGGCGGGCGGAGTAGGTGGACTGGCATTTTTGTCTTATAGACTATTGCCATATAATGTGACAGCTGGGCAGGCAAGTTTTTTGTATGTATTTCGCTATGCTGTGACTACGGTGATAAATTATATACAAGCGTTAATTGCGATTGTAATTCTACTGGCCTTTAATTGGGTACCGGAAGAGGCTAAATGGATTATTCCCGTGTCACTTTTGATGAACTTTGGATTATTTGCGATGCTTTGGCTAGTGATCTACATATCTAGTAGTAGGAAGCGGATTGAGTTTTTCTCGCGAACGGTTTCGAGACTTTTAAACTTTGTGACACGAGTTTTCACATTTGGCAAAAAGAAGCAATTACTGAAATACGAAAAGATTAGTGATTATTTTTCTGATATTTATGATAGCGTGATGATTGCCAAAGAAAATAAAAGGTATTTGAAAAAGCCAGCGATTTGGGGATTTGTATATAGTTTTTGTGAAATTGCAACATATTGGATAGTAGCGATTTCGCTAGGAAGACCAGAATTGCTACCATTTATAATGATAGGAGAGGCAATTGGATCAGTGTTTGATGGAATTGTGCCATATGGACTGTATGAGCTAGGTATGGCTGGCGTAATGATTGCGCTGGGTGTGGATTTTCCAACTGCGACAATTATTACCGTAATGACACGGGTAATTACATTACTCTTTACGATCGTTTCTGGAGTGTGGCCGTATTATAAGGTGATTAGAGGAAAAAATGAACAATAATGTGTTTACTCCTACTGACTTTTTGGCAGCAGTGAACCAAACATTGGATTATGCTTATTCTTCAGTGACTATAACTGGTGAGGTGGCGAGTTTTAAGGTAAATCAGGGTAAATGGGTATTTTTTGATATAAAAGATGAGGAGAGTAGTGTGCCATGTTTTATGACTTTATATCAATTAAGAATGCCGATCGAAGATGGAATGAAAGTAATAGTTCGTGGTGCGCCAAAGGTCACAAAGTGGGGCAAGTTTTCATTTACAGTGCAGGCAATGCAGCCGGTAGGGGAAGGGAGCTTAAAGAAAGCCTATGAAGCTTTAAAGAAGAAATTGTCTGATGAAGGGCTGTTTGCACCAGAGCGTAAAAGGGGAATTCCAAAAGATTTGACTAAAATTGGAGTAATTTCTAGCACGGCAGCAGCTGGGTATGCGGATTTTATTAAAATCATCAATGCAAGATGGGGTGGGTTAAAAGTACAGGTAGCTCATACGCAGGTGCAAGGGTTGGATGCACCGGACCAGATGGTGCGAGCGCTGAAGTACTTTAACGAGAGGAGCGAAGTGCAGATGATAGCGATTTTGAGGGGCGGTGGCTCAGCGGATGATTTGGCGGCTTTTAATGATGAACAGTTGGTGCGAGCGGTGGCAGCATCGAAAATTCCGGTAATTACGGGCATTGGACATGAAGTTGATGAATCTCTTTGCGATCTTGCTGCGGATGTGAGGGCTTCTACGCCATCTAATGCGGCCGAGTTATTGACACCGGATCGCGAAAATATGAAGTGGGGCGTAAAGATGATAATAGATGGCCTGTTTAGAATTGTGATAAATAAAGCAGATATGATGAAGAAAAAGAGTAGAGAAGATGTTACCCAGATTACGGATGTAATCATGATGAAGATAGTGGATCATAGGAAAATATTATCGAATCAAATTAAAATATTGGCGGCATTAAATCCAGAGAAAATATTAAAGCAGGGGTATGCAATTTTAAATGGTAAGATTTCTCCAGGTAGTGTTGTAAAAATTACAACATATGATAAAGAAATAAAAGCAGAAATAAAGGAAATATATGAGCGAAAAGAAGAGCTTAAATCAGAAATTTGAGGAGCTTGAGAAAGCTAAGGAGTGGTTTTATTCGGATGAGTTTAATTTGGATGAAGCTGTAAAAAAGTATAAATTAGCGATTGATTTGGCAAAAGAGCTACAAGAAGATCTAAGCAACTTGCAGAATGAAATTGAAATATTGGATGCTGATTTCACGAAATAATGGTATAATTAGCTTATGGATAATGGACAGATACCACCAGTGCAATCAATGTCACCAGCGCAAAATGTATCAGGTAATATAGTGGGCGGTTCGCCAATGTTGCAACAAGTGCAGGTTGCGCCTGTACATAGAAAGGACACGGCGGGGTTAATAAAGACTATAGTGATTATAGTGTTATCTTTGGTGACTGTAACTTTTGTTGGGTTATTTATTTGGATGTTTATGCAATATAGCGAAGCTCAGAACGATGTTGATGAAAAGATAGCCGTAGCTGTGGCGGAAGCTAGAGATGAGCAGGTTGTAAAAGATGAGGAAGAGTTCTTGGAACGAGAAAAGTATCCGTATAGGACTTTTTCTGGTCCAGCTGATTATGGTCAATTAACTTTTGAATATCCGAAGACTTGGAGCGTATATGTGGCAGCCGATGCATCGAATGGTGGGGATTTTAGTGCCTATTTTAATCCGATTCAGGTAGATGAGGTGGGTAGGGACACCATTAATGCTCTAAGGGTAACTATTGAGAACAAAAGTTTTGAATCTGTAGCTGAGGAATATCAAAAAGCTATGGATAGGAAGGATTCTAATTTAACGGTAGAGTCAGTGATGATTGGCGACACTGAAAAAGGTGTCTCGGTAACGGCGAATCGCTATACTGGTACTATTCCAAATACAAGCTTAAATGGATATATTGTGATATTTAAGATTAGGGATAAGACCGCGATTTTGCAGACAGATAGCGTGTTGTTTAGGGAAGATTTTGACAAGTTACTGAGTACAATTGTGTTTAACGCCTAGTGGTGTGTTATAATGGGGGTTATGGACAAGGAGGTAGATGGTATTTTGTTGGCGGCGCATGAACTAAAGGCGCCTCTGGCGGTATTAAGACAACTGGCTTTGGCTTTTGACAAAATGGATACTAAAGGCGAACATATTCGAACCGAAATGGTGAGTGTCTCAGAAAGAGCAATAAAGCAGGTAAATGACTTAACGAAGATTCGCAGGCTGGAGGATGGGCTGTTCGTGATGGAGCCAGTAGCGGTGCGTGAAGTTTGCGATGCAGTGTCTCGTGAATTAGAGTATTTGTTTAGATATAATCAACGAGATTTGTTTATAAAGTATACTAATAAAATGAAGTTAGTGGTGGCTAATAGAGATTTGCTATATAGCGTAATCTATAATTTTTTGTTAAATGCGATGCATTATTCTGGTAATGAAACGAGGGCGGAGCTAATCGTGAAAGATGTTCGTGGCAAAGTGAAGGTGGAGATTCGAGACTATGGCCCGGCATTACCGATGGATGTGTGGCGAGAGATGAAAAGGGGGTGGGTGGAGAAGCCTACTTCTATTGCTATGCGGCCAGGATCATCTGGGTTGGGGCTCTATATTGCTTCGCGTTTTTCAAAATACATGAATGCTGAAGTCGGTGCGGTACGACATCGTGATGGTACGAGTTTTTATGTTAATTTACCAATATCTATGCAAGCGAGTTTATTCTGATGATTTTTGTAATTGATGATGATGAAATAATGGCAGAATGCGTAGCGAGGGCTACTGGTAAGGAAACTAAAATTTTTGCGGATGCTTATGCGGCAATGGCTGCTATAGATGAGGAACTACCAGAAATGATTTTTTTAGATATTTTACTAACTGGGCCGGATGGATTTACTTTTTTGAATGAATTAGTTTCGTATAGTGATACAGCTAAAGTGCCAGTTGTGATAACCTCATCATTGAACCTTGGCGATAGCGATTTATCTGGATATGGTGTGGTGGGCATATTGAATAAAGCCGAGATGTTGCCGGAGGATGTTAGAAGGTATGTCGAACGATATTGCTAAAAAAGATATTCGGACTTTAGGCTATGTATTAAGGCGCACTAATTATGCTGAAGCGGATCGAATTTTGAATTTAATCACTCCGCAAGGTAAAATTGTGGCAATTGCTAAAGGGGTGAGAAAAGAGAAGTCGAAATTGGCGGGAAGCATAGAAATGTTTTCGTTGACGGATTTTAGTATACATTTTGGGCGTAGCGAATTCGGTCTGATTACTGGTGCTAAGATGCAGAGGTATTATGGGAATATCGTAAAGGATTTATCGAGAATGGAGTTGGCAGCAATGATGCTTAAGAATATAAATAGAGTATCGGATAATTCGGATAATCCGGAATACTTTAAGATATTGGAACAAGGTTTGATTGGGCTGGATTCTGGAACTAATGTTAAAGTGGTCGAGGCGTGGTTTTTGATAAATTTAAAACGAACTACTGGAGAGGAAATAAATTTGTATCGTAGTGTGGGTGGCGAAAGGCTATCCGAGGATATGCAATATTCTTGGGACGTGGGGGAAAATGCATTTATTGAAGATAAACAAGGGGGATTTGGTGCTAACGAGATAAAAATATTAAGGCTACTATATACAGTTGATTTAAAAATGATGGACAGAGTACGGATGGATGATGAAATGATGGACAAGGTATTAAGATTTGTGCGGATAGTTAGTTAGCTGTGATATAATAATTGTTAATATAAAAAAGGAGATAGAATGGCAGATTTTAATAAAATACTAACGCCAGGTGACTATGAAAATGGTGAGCTAAATGTAGTGATTGAGATCCCTACCGGTTCAAACCATAAGATTGAATGGGATCGTGAACATGCCTGCTTTATGCTAGACCGAGTAGAGCCAATGGCCTTTGCGAAGCCTTGCAATTATGGGTTTATTCCGCAGACAATCGATGAAGATGGTGATGAACTAGATGTGTTAATGATTACTGATCAGCCACTTACGACTGGTATTTGGATGAAAGCGAAGATTTTAGGTGTAATGAAATTTGTAGATGGCGGTGAAGTGGATGATAAGATTATCTGTGTACCGGCTGATGACCGCAATAATGGTGATATGTACAATACGCTAGAGGATTTGCCAAAGCAGTTAATTAAGCAGATTGAGTTCCATTTCAATCATTATAAAGATTTGAAGAAACCTGGCACCACTGAAGTAAAAGCATTCGAAGGAATCGAAGCAGCAAAAGAGGTAATTAAAGCTTCGATTGCGCGCTATAAAGAAGCATAAATAAGCTTTAGTATAAAAAATACCTCCGTTACAAACGGAGGTATTTTGATAAGTGAATTTATTCTTCGGTCTCTACTTCTTCTACTTCTTCTGTGTCATCGATGTCCATGTTCTTGAGCATTTCCATGAATTCGATCTGTTGTTTTACATCGGATGCAGTCATATCAGAGTACTGATCTTCGGTCATTTCCACTACGAGATACTTACCATTAGTAGAAATGCTTTTAATGCCTTCCTGGTCTACGCTTTTGTAGGCTTCTAGTGCAGCCTTTGCAGTGGCTTCATCGGCGAACTCCATGTATGTAGTCATGCCATTGATGGTGTCACCTGAATAGTAATATACGAGGTGTGTCTTGACTGGTTCGTAATCGCCAGCTTCTTCTGTGTCTAATTGATCACTGTCAATAGTGAGTACGTATTTAGCATCATCCGATGTGAAATATGCATCACTAAGTGTGGTTGTGCCTTTGGTGGCAAAAACAACTGCTACTACGATGACTACAATCGCAAGTACTGCAGCGCAGATACCGATGATTAAATTCTTGTTGTCTTTTTTAGCTTTTTCAGCCATAATATCTCCTTATTATTTTATAATTATAACATACATAAGCGTATTGGAAAGAATCTTATAATTCTGATATGGATACTCTGATTTGCTCGGTGGTATCGCGGTCACGAACTGTAACGGTATCATCTTCTAGGGTGTCGAAGTCTATCACTACACACTTGGGCGTGCCGATTTCATCTTGTTTGCGATAGCGCTTGCCAATATTGCCAGAATCATCCCAGGTGACAAAAGTATATTTGGCGCGGAGCCTATCATAGACTTCTTTGGCCTTAGCGACTAGCTCTGGTTTATTTTTAAGCAGTGGAGAAACGCAGAACTTGTAGGGGGCTAAGTTTTCTGGGAGTTTAAGTACGATGCGTTTGTCGCCTGCGATTTCTTCCTCAGTGTAGGCACTGGAGAAGATGGCTAGGAATAGACGTTCTACGCCGATGGATGGCTCTATGACATGTGGGATAAAAGTTTCATTGGTAACTTTATCGCGATATTCCATGGATTTGCCAGATTCGTGGGCTATATTGATGAGGTCAAAGTCTGTGCGATAAGCTATACCCATAAGTTCTTCTTCGCCATTTGGGTAATCAAACATCAAGTCTATAGTGCGCTTGCTGTAGTGGGCACGGTCTTCAGCGGGCACTTCGTAGTCGTGCAATCTTTCCTTAGGTAGGCTGATGACTTCTTCTAGGAAATAATGGACATCGCTGAGGAGTTTCTGGAAGTTTTCCTCCCAGGTATCTGGATGAACAAAATATTCGATTTCCATTTGACTACATTCGCGGTCGCGCAGGATAAAGTCGCGTGGGGAGATTTCGTTGCGAAAAGCTTTGCCTTGTTGGGCAAGACCAAATGGCAGATTAGGGTAGATGGTGTCTACTATATTTTTATAATTAGTAAAGATGCCTTGGGCAGTTTCGGGGCGGAGATAAGCGGTAGATTTGGTTGCCAACTCTTGATTGGTGGTAGTGTCTTCTGGTAATACGGCGCCTACGTGCGTAGCGAACATCATATTGAACTTGCGTATAGGTCCCCAGTTTTCCTTGCCGCAGACTGGACATTTAGTGTGAGTGGCTAAGAATTCTTCGGTGGTGACAGATTCGGAGATGCCGTTAGCGATTTTGTCGGCGCGGAAGCGAGATTTGCATTCTTTGCATTCTATGAGCGGATCAGCAAAGGTGGCAAGGTGACCAGAAGCTACCCACGTTTTAGGATTCATGATAATGGCGGCATCGATGCCATATATGTCATCGCGGTTGTCAACAAAATACTTCCACCATTCGTTCATAATGTTTCTTTTAAGCATGACTCCAAGTGGACCGAAGTCCCAAGTGCCAGCCATGCCGCCATAAATGTCGCTACCTGGGAAAATGAAGCCACGGCGTTTACATAAACTAACAATATCTTCTAATTTATTCATAGAGTAATTATACCATATATAATATGGTGATTTTTGAGGATTGAAAGATGATTTTGTTAAAAATTGATTTTATGTTATAGTATAAATATGGTTGAAGGTAAAAAGAAAAAATATAATGCTGTAAAACGGACACTTTATTATTTTTGGAAGGCATTGATGCAATATAAAGTCCGTACGATTTTAGTATTGATTGTTGTACCGATATGGATTTTAGTATCTAATGTGGTAGTGCCTTATGGGACATCGGAAATTATCGGTAAACTATCGAGTGGTGATTTTGAGATTGCAGATTATGCTGGAATATTAGCCATGACAATTATCCCTGCAGCTATTAATAATTTATTGGTTATTCGTGCTGTGGATTGGCTGGATTGGTCATTGGATGCAAAATGTGGTGAATATCTGAGTCAACTGGCATTTAATGCAGTGATTAATCAGTCCATGACATTTCATAATAACCATTTTTCTGGTTCTCTTACATCGCAGGCAAATAAGTTGCCGAGTGCATTTATTCGTTTAAAATCTAATTTTGTGTGGGATATTTATCCTTTGGCGCTTACAATTATCTTTTCTATTGGTGTGGCGGCGTTCGTATGTCTACCCTTCGCCGTAATATTGGCGGTATATGCAGTAGCGTATATGGCGGTAGCGATTACCACATATTATAAAACTATACATGTAGATGCTAAGCTGGCAGAGGCTGAGAATAAACAAACTGGACAATTGGCGGATGCGATTACGAATGAACTTTCGGTGAAATCGTATGCGCGGGAGAATTTTGAGGCCGCGCGGTTTAATAGGGCAACTAAGCGTACTCGTGAAGCGACTTTTGCGGTGGCGAAAGTTTCTTTTTGGCGAAATTTGTCAATGAATACGATAAATATGCTGACATTTGCGGCGCTTTTGATGTTGATAGTGCTTAGTCATGATTGGTTTGGTTTAACTATTTCTAGTATGGTATTTCTATATTCACTTTCTAATTCAATGCTTTCAAATGTGTGGACAATTAATCATATTTTAAGAGCTGTAAATCAATCTTTTGGTGATGCAAAAGAAATGGTAGAGATATTAGATATGCCATATATTGTAGATGACAAGATGGATAAGCCTTTAAAGGTTCAGGATTCAATGATTGAATTTAGTCATATATCATTTCGGCATGATGAGCAGAAAGAAAAATTGTTCACTAACTTTGATTTAAAGATTCCGGCAGGGAAAAGTGTAGGGTTGGTGGGCGTTTCTGGCTCTGGCAAGACTACTTTGACAAAGCTACTACTTAGGTTTGCTGATGTAGATACTGGGGCAATATATATAGATGGTCAAGATATTCGAGATGTAACACAGACAAGCTTGCGTGAAGCAATAGCCTATGTGCCGCAGGAGTCATCGCTGTTTCATAGGACTATTTTTGAGAATATTGCCTATGGTAGACCAGGAGCAAGTAAAGAAGAAGTATTAAGGGCGGCGAAGTTGGCTAATGCAGATGAATTTATTAAGAAACTACCTAATGGCTATGAGACTATGGTGGGTGAGCGGGGTGTGAAGCTTTCTGGTGGGCAGAGACAGAGGATTGCGATAGCGCGAGCAATTTTGAAGGATGCACCAATATTGGTACTAGATGAGGCGACTTCAGCACTGGATTCGGAGAGTGAAGCCTTAATTCAGGAGGCACTTATGAATTTAATGAAGGGGCGGACATCAATAGTAGTAGCACATAGGCTTTCCACGATTGCTGGTCTTGATGAAATAGTAGTACTAGATGATGGTAAGATTGTGGAGCAGGGTACACATGTGGAACTTTTGAAAAAAGGTGGAGAGTATCAAAAACTATGGTCTAGACAGTCTGGGGCATTCTTGGATGAGGATTAATTGATCTTCTTGGCTTCAAAAAATACAGTAGGAATAGCGGGTGGCGGAGTGAAGTCGGTGGGTTTTAGTGGTAAACGGATCTTGGTTTGGTATTTTTGGATAAGTTGAAGACCTAGTTGTGAAGTATAATGACGATCGGTATTAAGAAGTTTTAATGCGAATTGTTTTTGAAGAATAAGATAGAATGCCTCGGGTGGATTATTGGCTTCGATTAACTTGTGTACTATTTTTGAGCTTAAGTGAAAAGGTGGATTGCTGAATACCTTATATGGTGTGTTTGGTAGCTGATAGTCTAGAAAATCTTGTTCGATTATTTCCACATTCTCTATTTTTCTTTTTGCGAGATTAATGCGGAGTTTTTCGGCTGTGGTATGGTCTGGCTCGATAGCGATAACGTGACATACGCGATGGGCAAGGGCGCTGGTGATTACGCCGGATCCGGCACCAATTTCGATAACTGTATCGCGTTTCTTGAGGTTGGAATGGCCAATCAAAATCAAGGCCAGGCGTGGAGACTTTAGAAAATGTTGAGAGAGGAGATGATTACGCATTGTTTAAAAGTAAATCGCTAGTCTCGCCGGTAGTAAAATCTTTGACTTTTAGGTTACCAGAAGAAACTTCAGATTCGCCGATGATAATGCCATTTTTGGCAATTTTGGCGGCGTAGGCGAGCTTGTCGCCGAGTTTTTTATCGGTAAGAACTATGGTAGCTGAGTGGCCATTTTGGCGGAGCTTTTTAGCGGTTTGGAAGGTGAAGTCAAATTCATTTTCTGAAATAGGGATGAGTGCGTAGTCAATAATTTTGTCAGACTGATCTGGCAAAAGGCCTTCTTCGTTTAAGACATAAAAGAGGCGAGTAAGACCAATGGAGCCGCCTACGCCGGGGAAACTTTGCTCGGTGAAGTAACCAGTGAGATTGTCGTAGCGACCGCCACCGCCGATGGAACCAATTTCGCGATATTCTGGCAAGAAGAATTCGAAAACAATGCCAGTATAATAATCTAGTCCGCGGACAATTTTCATATCGGCGGAAATGTTGGATTTGAAGCCCATGGATTCTAGAATATACATAGTTTGGTCTAGCTCGGCGACACCTTCTATAAAAGTAGGTTCTACGACTTCTAGATTATTTAGATTTTTAATTACAAAAGAACGTTCGCCATGGAGATTAATGAAGGCAAGAAGTTTTTTAGTTTCTTCTTCTGATAGGCCAATTTCGATAAAGGCCTCTTTAGTTTTCTCGGCGGGAACTTTCTCGGAGTGATCAATGATATTATAAATGTCGTTAGATTTTTCTTGTAGATTGAGGAAATTTAGTAGGCCAGTGACAATTTTGCGGTTGCTAATGCGAGCGACAATTGATGTCTTGATGCCAAAAGAATTGTAAGCAGAGATGAGCGTAGAGAGGATGTCGGCATCGTAAGTGGTTGGTAAAGAGCCGCGACCGATAATATCTATATCACATTGATAAAATTCGCGGAAGCGACCCTTTTGGGCACGTTCACCGCGAAAGTTTAAGCCGATTTGAGAGACTTTAAAAGGGAAAGTTAGATCATTCTCATGTTCTACTACATAGCGGGCTAGAGGTACGGTGTGATCGAAACGAAGAGCCTGATCGGCATCATCGGCGGATTCGGCGGTTTTGACTACTTTGTAGATTTGTTTTTCGGTGTCGCCGCCGGCTTTAGCGAGTAAAATTTCTGTGCGCTCTATGGATGGTGTTTCTATTTCGAGGAAGCCATGGCGATGGTATACTTCGGCAATTTTATTTTTAAGATTATTAAAAATGGCCTGCTTTTCGGGCAAAAGCTCTTGCATGCCAGAAATTGGGGAAGTATTTAGTTTTTTCATAATATTTTAATTATACCATATAAGAATAAAAAAAGAGGCCGGAGAGCCTTATATTTCTATTGTATCACACTTGGTGAGATTTGTCAATACTACTGGTGGGCGGTAGGGGATTCGAACCTCTGACCTTTTCTACGTCAAAGAAACGCTCTAGCCAACTGAGCTAACCGCCCATGTGGCTATTGTAGCATAGGATAGTGAGAAAGTCGAGAGGAGGGATGTGAGCGTAAAAACACTTTTCTGGAAGTGTTCAGCTCCCATTGGTGAGTATGCTTTTTACTTCGTAAAAAGCATACTCACTGGCAAATGTTCGAAAAAGTAGCTTTGCTACTTTTTACGAATTTCTTCGATAACAAAAAAATGAAAGCAAGCTTTCAATTTTTATTATCTCGAAATTCTAGAAAAGAATCTTTGATTCTTTTCTCTCACATTTTGGTGAGTCGGGAGGGGCTCGAACCCTCGACACCGGGCTTAAAAGGCCCGTGCTCTAACCTGCTGAGCTACCGACCCAATTTTTTAATGTGATAGCTTTTACCTACTTAAAATTTACTAATCATTAAGAGGTAAATAATTAAGCTACTAATATATTATACCACAAAAATAGAAAAAATCATGAAATAAAAAAGATACAAAAATAAAAAGGTCGATAAGCCTGAATGGCGGGGTGAATTGTTTAGATGCTAATAATATACAAATAATATAAAGATAACAGATTGTATTAATGATATAATTGATTAATGAAAATTGGCGTATTCGATTCTGGTAGGGGCGGAACAGTAATTTTGGATGCAATCAAGAAGGTTTTGCCTAATGAAGAGTATATGTACGTAGCTGATTCTAAAAATTGTCCTTATGGCGACAGGAGTAATGCGGCGCTTATGCAAATTACAAGTGGTATTGTGGAGGATTTAAAAAACTGGGGGGCTAGAATAATTGTTGTTGCTTGCAATACTGCGACAACGAAATGCATCAAGGAACTTCGTAAAATGTATCCGGACTTGCAGTTTGTGGGCACGGAACCGGCGGTAAGATTGGCGGCAAAATCCGATGCAAAAAAGGTATTGGTAATGGCTACGCCGGGCACTATCAACTCTGAGAGGCTAATGATTCTATTAAAAGAAAGTGCAAAAGAAGGTCAGGATGTCAATCTGCTGGCTTGTCCTGGGTTGGCCGATGTGATAGAGGTCGGCGGTGACATAAATAAAGTTTTGGCGAAGATTTTAAAAGGGCAAGATGACTATGATTTGGTAGTGCTTGGTTGCACACACTATTCTTTGATCAAAGATGACATTCAAAGGTTTTTCCCAAATGCCAAATTAATTGATGGAAATGAGGGTGTGGCAAAGAGGGTGGCAGAATTAGTATTAAAGATGTCTTTATAAATGAGAGGGGTTCTTAATAGTATTATTGCAGGGTATTTAACAGAAATTTACCACTAAAAAATCGGCGAAAATGCCGAGTTATATATAATTTGGTGGTTCCGTTTACGAAGTACGGAACTCTGCTTTTTTGATACTTAGCGTGAGCGAAGTATCATAGATCTGGTGGGGGCGAATTGGGCAGGCATTAACAGTGCATAAAAGGAATGGTGAGAATCAATCGTGTTATAATATCTTTATGGTTGAATCAATCGAAGACAGACAAGACAACAGTAGTAATGCTGGAGAAAATCCATGGCAAAAAATGGCAAATGAAGTTTTACAGCAACCTCAGAAGGAATCTTTCCCGACCTATAATGAATCGTTTGAAATGGTTAGAGGAAATTTTCAAAAGAATTATAATGCCAAAGTCGAAAGTCTCCAGAAATTAAAGGAGCAGCTTGCTACCACAGATGAAAATGATAGTAGGATGGTTAATTATCTAACTAGGAGGATTGATTCTGAAATGAGCACAGTTGGATATCTTGGTAGTGTGTTAAAACGGATGAGACTAAATGATGAGGAAGATTTAAAAAAGCGGAGTGAAATCCTCGGTAAATTTAGTAAAGCCGTGGATGAAGTAATTCCTGATGGGGAGCCTATAGTTTTTCATGGCGTAAATAATATAGAGACAATAAAGACTATTATCGAGTCAGGCGGCCTGAAAACGCCAGAGGAACGAGGCGTTGATTTTAAATCATTTGCTACTCAAATTGATGTTACTACAAAGAAGAATATTCGTACAAGCTGTAATTTTGCTGATGCTGGCGCACACTCTTTTTTGCCGTATGGTGGGATGTTCGTTTTTTATCCAAAAGAATATGAGAAAGATAACGTATTGTCTACTGGGGATGGGACAGAGGTGCAGGGGGGCGTAGAGGGGGTTGACTTAATGGAAGAAAGATTTGTTGGGCTAATTACTACGGATGAAAATATCGATGAAATGAAAGAAATATTCCAAACTAATGGTCTGGATACAAAAAAGATTTTTACGCACGAACAATTCCTCGAGTATTGTAGGAGGTCTTTCTCTAAACATTCTGGACAAGGGTATTAACAGATGAATTTACAGGGTTGAAAATGTGCTTTCGGACACATTTTTCATGCAAAATTAGCACAGAATAACATTCTAGAACATACAGGGTACCTAACAGAAATTCACTACTAAAAAATCGGCTAAAATGCCGAGTTAGAGAAAGTCTGGTGGGGGCGAATTGGGCAGGCTTTAACAGATTGTAAAAAGTATGGTATAATATAAGAGATGTGCTCACTACGATAGGAGGTGATGAATGTGAGCCGTATTTTTAATATTTCCGGTAATTTCATGCAGTTCGGAAAATGGTCAGAACCTGATCCATCATTTTCTGGTAAGATTGTTGTGAACGAAGAGGGCGAATCCTATGGTTTTTGCGAGGAACTCTATAATAGCAACATGTCGGATGTTAATCGTATTCGATATATTGCTGGGGCTTTTGCGGAAAACGGTCGTAATGGACAGCAGGGCATTGCATTCTATAAGATGTCAAACGATTCAGAGCAAGCCCCACTTATGTACGTTACGCCAGATTTGATGGTTCCGGAGAGTGGCTCATGGGCTGCACTATCTATCTTTGGATATTTCCAGGAGCAAGGGAAATCAAGGATTACTGTCGAAGAAGAAACGTTTTCTATAGATGTAAAAAATAGCATTAAGGCTGAATACGACACTCTCAATAAAGGCATCAATGGAAACGATGAGCTCCTTGAACAAATCCAATGTTGTAAAGATATCATCATCAATGCAATGTAAGACCGGGAAACCAGGCATTTTTGCCTGGTTTTTTAACAACTAGTGTTAAAATCTTGAACGCTTAGGGTATTAACAGACGATTTTATAGGAGTAAAATGCGTTTTCGGATGCATTTTTTTGTGTAAAATCGTTACGAAATAGTAACCTAGAACCTGCAAGGTACTTAACAGAAAATTACTACTAAAAAATCGGCCATTTTGCCGATTTGCATATAGTTTGGTGGTTCCGACTGGACTTGAACCAGTGACACAAGGCTCTTCAGGCCTCTGCTCTACCAACTGAGCTACAGAACCATATGTAATATTATAGCACATATTTGTATTTTTAGTAAAATAAATCCCCCATGGAGGGGGATTTATTGAATTGATTCTAGCTAGGAGTGTTATTTCTTTTTGACACTTTCGCTGATGTCTTCGGTATTGCGCCAGATCATGATGAACATCATGGTTGCTTCATAAGCAAGACGGACAGCGATTGGCCCGAGTACGAGGCAGAGAATGAATGCTAGGAAGCCATTTCCACCAAGAGCCAAGAATGAGAAGGAAATTAATACAACGAAGATTGTGGCAACATAGTAGACAACCTTGAGGATTGGCTCGATCCACATGATCTTGAAAGCTAGGAAGTCCTTGAGCCATTTGAGGAATTTGTTTTTTGGCTCATCTTTAGCTTTGACAAATAGGAAGTAGACTAAAATACCACCGATAATGGCGAGAACTGCGGCGATGATGCTCCAGATGCCGGCCCCTTCCATGCCGCTGCTATAAGAATAGGAGCTGCTATCGCTTAAACTATTTATTAATTTATATGTCTCATAATCGGACATGAATAACTCCTTTAGTTAATTTAGCTTAATTTTACCATAAAAATTGAAAAAAAGTGCAAATATTTATTATAATATACGGTATGAGTAGAGTACCACTAGCGGAGCGGATGCGACCGCATGATTTGATGGAGGTGTTGGGGCAAGAGGAGATTATCGGGGAAGGTAAAATTCTGACAGAGATTGTCAAAAAGAAAGAGCCGGTAAATTTGATTTTTTGGGGGCCGCCTGGTACTGGAAAGACAACCTTGGCGAGAATATTGGCCAAAGAGTTTGAGGCGGATTTTGTGGAGATTTCGGCGGTGACCGCTGGAAAGAAAGATGTAGAGGCAGTGGTGGCGAGAGCGCGAACAAATTGGAATCTTGGCATGAGGACAATTTTATTCGTGGATGAAATTCATAGATTCAATAAAGCTCAGCAGGATGCATTTTTGCCACATGTGGAGTCTGGATTGATTACGCTAATCGGGGCGACCACGGAAAATCCATCTTTCGAGGTGATTTCACCGTTGCTTAGTAGATCAAGGGTAGTAATAGTGTCACCACTCAGTAAGGATGCGATTGCAAAGGTGTTGAAACGGGCGTTAGAGTCCGAGAAAGCTGTAAAACAAGTAACTAAGAAAGCTTTGGATTTGATTGCGGAGCTATCAGGCGGAGATGCAAGGAGTGCGCTGGGGGATTTGGAACTGGCGTTGTCGTTGTCTGATAGGGTGGATGAGGGTGTGGTACTAGAGGCAGCTGGGAAAAAGATGCCGGGATATGACAAGAAGGGGGACAAACACTATGATACAATTTCGGCATTTATTAAGTCGATGCGAGGTAGTGATATAGATGCGACATTGTATTATTTGGCAAGGATGGTGGAAGCGGGTGAAGATCCGAAATTTATTGCACGAAGGATGGTGATATTTGCTTCAGAAGATATTGGTTTGGCAGGAAATGGGGCATTGTCTCTAGCTGCGGCTTGCTTTCAAGCGGTGGAAAGAGTGGGAATGCCGGAATCTGGGCTGATTTTGGCACATGCGGCAGTGGCGCTTGCTAAGTCAAAGAAATCGCGAGCTACAACAGATGCGTGGTATAAAGCTCTGGAACTGGCTCGTAAGGCGCCAAATGAGCCAGTGCCGGTATGGTTACGTAATGCGCCGACTAAGCTAATGAAAGATTTGGGCTATGGAGAAGGCCAAAAATGGGAAGCAGGATTCCATTTGGATAAGTCGTATTTGCCCGATGCGATAAAAGATCAAAAGATTTGGGATTTAACTCTCTAATCCTGCTTGGAAGTACATGAGGACATATTCCCAGCCCCAGGAGAGGTCGAAACCAGAGCTAGTGTAGCTGTTGAGCTTGAAATATGGCATACCATTGGCGAGTTTGGCGGTCTTGGCGGCGTTGGTTTTGATTTCATCTAGGGTATCTTCGTTTTGCACGCAGTTTGCGAAGTTTTCGCCTAAACCTATTTTCTTGCCGATATTGATCCAATATTCTTTTCCGACACTAGACAATTTAGAAAAAGCAGATTTGCCGGAGGATTTAAAATAATCATTCCAAATACTAGTGATGGCTAGATTGTAATAGTCCCAGAATTTGCCTTCTTTCTTGGCACAGTAGGTACCAAGGGCGGAATAACGAGAGTGAATAGGGCTAGTTTCGCCGTATTCGTAAAGAAAATCTGAGAGGCGGACCTCGAATAATATGTCGTTTTCTTCTATGTATTTTTGAAAATCTTCCTCATGTTCTACGATGGCGTTTTCGAAGGCGACACAGTAAGGACAGACTAGATCTGAGTAAATTACGAAATAATTTTTGGCCTCTGGATTACCTATGGTCATGGCAGTATCCCAGACTTTTTCGGCGTTGGATGGTTTATTATTCATGCTGGCAGTAATGGCTGCGATAATTAATACGGCGACTGCGATAATGCCGACAATTCTAATTGCTCTTTTCACTTTGCTCCTTGCTCGCTTTCTTAGCGAGATATTTCTCATTTATTATTGTAACATAACTTTCTTCGCCGAGGCGCTTTAGCGACAAAATAGCAATAATGATGGCTAGCCAGGTAACGATGGTAGAGATGGTGCCGGTAATGGCGAGACCACCAGTAGAGAAAATGGCGCCGATGAGGGGTGTAAGTAAAGTGGTGCCACAGGTGGGGCAGCCAGCGCCAAGGGCGATTAGGCCAGTGATGATACCGGCTTTTTCGAGATTGGCGGAATTTTGTGTCTTTTTCTTGTCCCATAGAAAAACGATTAGGCCGATGAGAGTGCCTTGTAAAATAGAGATGGCAAAAATTGGTAGCCAATCTAGAAATGGCTGATTGACACCAAAGATGCCGATGAGGCTGTCGCCTAAGATCTTGAGGTTAGCAGGGAAACCTAGGGCAGACATTAGCTCGAATTTAGAGAAGCCACCAGAGAGAAGGTTCATAAGGAAACCGAAAAAGATAAAGGCGGGTGCAAAGCCACACCAAAAACGTTTTTCTTTGGTAGCAAGTAAAATACCCCTGCCAGCCAAGACAAACTCATCAAGCCATTTCCTCCAGTTCATATAATATATATTATCACGAATTACGAAAGATATTTTTAATTTATCTATATAATATATGTTAGAAAAGTCAAGCGGAAAGTGTTCGGTTTTTTGGAAAATAACTCTGTTAAAATAGATAAAAGCATAAACAAATTAAGCCATGAAAAATCTGAAAAATCAAGGTTGACAACCATTTTGCCTATGCTAAAATCAAAATAGGTTTGGACCAAATCCGACGTTGAAAGTGGCCTGAACTACGAAAAATCTGGATATTGGGAGATATCTAGAAAAATAAAAGTAGGGTGGAGAGTGTAAAAGACTATTTTGGCTGAATTGATGTTTTGCCACCGCCTAGAAATTGTTTTAAAAACCTGTTCTCGCACAGGTTTTTAATAATTGGGATGGACTTTTTGCCATAAGTGTGATATAATTAGGGAATGAGGCTTTCGCGTAAAATCGAGCAAGCTTTTGATGCTATTGTGATTATTTCTTTAGTGATTATTTTTGGGGTGCTGATTAATGTAACTTCGCGAAATACTTTTGCGGAGGGTGAAGAAACTCCGACTAGCTATGTTTCTGAGGGGGCAAAGTTTGTGACCTTTTATGATGAAGGTAATAAGTTGACCGTAAAGACTGAGGCTGGCACTGTACGTGAAGCGCTAAAAAGGGCTGAGATTATCATTAATGATGGCGATATTGTCGAGCCTGGGCTAGATACAGAGATAAATGCGGATAATTTCTTTGTTAATATCTATCGGGCAAGGCCAGTAATTGTAAAGGATGGGAAGTTGACTAAATATTTGATGACCGCTAGCTATGATATGAAGACCATCGTAAAAGAGGCCGGGCTTACCATCTATGATGGTGATGAAATAGATTTTACTATGAATGATGATTTTTTGGAAACTGGGGTAGCAAATATGTATAAGGTGACACGTAATGGTGGCAGGACCTTGACTGTAGAAGAGGAAATTCCGTTTGATGAGAGAGAAGAGCGAGATGTAACTATGGCGCGTGGGACTAGCGAAGTAAGGCAGCTAGGCGAGGTGGGTGCGAAAAGGGTAACATATAATATATTATATGTGGACAATGTAGAGGTGTCACGGGAGTTAGTGTCTGAAGAAGTTATTAGGGAGCCAGTAGATAGGATAGTGGCGGTAGGGGCCAAGAAATCTGTACCGCCAGAATGGGAAACTTGTGCTAGCTGGGCAAGACAGGCTGGTGTAAGTGAGGAGGATTTATCGGCGGCGCTAGATTTGATTTATCACGAGAGTGGCTGTAGAGTAGATGCTGCGAATGCTGGCTCTGGAGCGTATGGTATTCCGCAGGCTTTGCCTGGTAGCAAGATGGCCTCAATGGGGGCCGACTGGGAGACTAACCCAGTTACACAGATAAAATGGATGATTGGCTACGTAACTGGTAGATATGGTGGGTGGAGTCAAGCACTTAATTTTTGGTATGCACACGGTTGGTATTAAATGAAAAATAAGAAGTCTTTAGGCCAACATTGGCTAAATAATCGGGAAATTTTGGAAGAAATCGCGGCCGAGGCTGGCGAGGGTGAGCTTTGCCTAGAGATCGGGCCGGGTTTGGGGACTTTAACTAGTAGCCTACTGAAGAGGTTTGATAAAATATTGGCGATAGAATATGATGAAAACCTGGCAAAGAATCTACCGAAATCTTTTCCCGGTAAGAATTTGGAGGTAGTAAATGCGGATATCTTGGACTTTGACTTTGGAAGGGTGCCACAGCCTTATGTGGTGGCTGGAAATATACCGTATTATATTACTAGCCCGATTATAGAGAAAGTATTACTATCGGAAAATCGCCCAGAGCGAGTGGTGTTACTAATCCAGAAGGAAGTGGCGGAAAGAATTGCCGATGAGAAGGAGACAATGCTTTCACTATTCGTGAAGAATCGGGCGAATGTGAAATTAGGGCCGGTGGTGGGGCGAGAAGAATTTACTCCGCCGCCAAAGATAGATAGTCGGATAATAATTTTGGAGCCGAAGAAGCCAGAGGTGTCGGATGAAGTATTTGGATTGATTCGGCAGGGCTTTAAGGCACCACGCAAGAAATTAATACACAACTTGGCGGGAATTAAATCGAAAGAAGAATTGAAAAATAAATTTACAGAACTTGGCATTAGTGTAGATGCCAGGCCGGGTGATTTGCATTTGACTGATTGGCAGAAACTAGCAAATTCTTTTTGATTATTTATACTGCGTTTTTAAACTAAACTTTTCCTAAGCTTGCTAGAGGTGAAAATTTTAAAAAATAATTTGATGGAAGCCTTCCGGTATTTCAGTACCGGCTTTCCATCACTATTTTTTAAAATTTCCAGCCTTTTAATCGCAAGCTTAGGAAAGTTTAGTTTACTCGTTTTGCGAAAAATACAATAATGCTGGAAAAGTAGTTGATTTTTGGATTTTGGTGGTATATTATTAATTATAAGCATTATAATAATAATGAATAAAAAGAAAGCATAGTCGCAAAGTGAAAGACATAAATCAAAAATCAGTACTAGATGTGATTGCGACATCGAAGGTCAGTATTGCTGCTGTTGTGGTGTCAGTATTGGTTTGCTTGTTGTCTGGTAGTTTTTTGATGATGCCGGCGGTGTTGGCAGATAATTCGGCGGTAGATAATGTAGAGATTACTGTGCCATCATCTTGTACTCTCGGTAGTGTGGTGGATTCCGCACATACTACTACCTTGATCAGTGGTCAGTCGGCTAGTGGTATTGGTCAGACTACGATTAAAGCTTGGTGTAATGATGCGGCGGGGTATGCTATCTTTGCAGTGGGGGCAAGCGATAACGAAGATGGCAATACTTATATGATAAGTAGTATTAAATCTGACTATAATATTCCGACAGGCTTGAACATGGGCAGTGGGAATTCTTCTTGGGCAATGCTATTAACGGCAGGAACTGGTAGTAATGCGCAGACTACGCCGCCACAGATCGATAGTGATACGGAGGGGTCTTTCGGCTCATATCATACTATACCAGCCACTTATAAGAGAGTGGCTTATCGGGAATCTGGTACAGATATGGACACAGATGTAACAAAGACTGGTTCGTATATCACGACTACCTATCGGGTATATGCAAATGGTACGCAGCCAGCAGGTACTTATGTGGGGCAAGTAAAATATGCCATGGTGCATCCATATTCGGAGCAATCTAGTACATTGATTTCTTTGGAGTTGGCTTTGAAGAATGCTTATGGCGATAATCATAAGATGAAAGTGCAAGAGAGTGATACGAAGAGTTACTACATAATGCAGGATGTAACTTCGGGGATTTGTAGTAATACTACTATTATCGGCGAGGCATCTCAGGTGCAGGTGATTGATAGTCGTGATAAGAAATTGTACTGGATAACGAAGTTGGAGGATGGTCATTGTTGGATGACACAGAACTTAGATTTGGATCTTGATAGTACTGGAAATACTATACCATTAAATTCGAATAATACTGATTTGAGGCAATATGGTTCAAACAATTATACTAGTGGTAATGGTTATTCTTGTTCTACCGCGACAGAGAATTGTTCGGATGGGGTGATTACTTGGGTGCCAGAGCGAAGCACTATTACGACTCTGAACTCCACCAATTGGCAGAATGATTATGATAATCCGTATTCCTATGATATTGGGCCTACTCAAGTTTCTGATAGTAATGGCTCGGCTGATGGTCACCGCTTGAATGGGAACTACTACAACTGGCCTGCCGCCATCGCTTCGAACGATGCCTCTAATTTCACCACCAGCACCATGGGTGATATATCCAATAATCCTCAAAACTCAGTCTGCCCAGCCGGTTGGCGTTTACCCACCATCTCCAACGCCAGCGGCGCCCTCACAAACTCCACCAACGAATTTAGAAGGTTAAATATTCTTTATAATAATAACCTTACTACTAATGCTACTAACCTTATGCAGGCTCCTCTTTATTTTGCGAGGAGTGGGAATATTGATGATGGCTCCCTTAACTCTGCAAGCGGTGTCGGCTACTACT
>JAZQXF010000062.1:0-1112 GCA_045632725.1 Candidatus Nanosyncoccus sp. | reverse complement strand
AGCAGAGTATTTTGACCATTATTTTGATGTTGACCCTAACTTGCCCGAGGATGTAGTACGCTGCATGGATGGAAGACTGATTCCTATTACATCCAATCTATTTGAAGACACCCCATTATCAGGAATCAAACTGGAATACATCACCCCTAAAAAGATAGTGGATCTCATTGCTCATTATGTCCATAATCGCCGACCAGAGGAGTATTATGATATCCAAGTCCGTTTCTTTAGTCGTTCACCAAAAATATATGCCAATATTTTTGGCACTCAACTCGATGAAGGTAGTTGGTATCTCTACATAGATATAAATGGTGTAGATGACTTTGGCGATGCGTTGAAAGAGGCCTTGAAAAAAGAAGTGCCCAGCGAAGACTGGAAAGCGGAGTGTTGGTATGGTAGTATCGTCTGCTATAATCAAGATATGGTTTAACAAACTAAATACCGCGAATACTAGTTTGGAAAAACTGGACGGCTATGCTCGTATATGAAACTGAAAAACGAATCCAATAATCCATTTGACTATGAAAACGAATCGCACCCTTTCGGATGGCCGCCCACACTATGAGCTGAAGGAACTACAGACATGGAGTGAGGACCGCCTAATAGAGTATATCATTTTTACGATGCAACGCAAAGGCATCACCGAATTTCGCACGGATCTAATTCCTGGCTATTTCGGCTGTAGATACGATCGCCCAGAGGGATGGCACCTGCTATTCTGGCCTTTCCTAGGCGGCTATCGACATTCATACGAATGGACACGGGTGTTTATCGAAAACGGAGAGTTGCTATTCGAACTCGAAGAGTGTATCAGCAAATATCAGTACGATCTTTTTGAGGATACTTTCCTCGAGAATATATTCCCATCACCCGTTGGCAGAACAGTAGGTGAGCGCTATTGCCCAAAAATCATTACGCACTACCATGCGGATGAGTTCTTTGATATGCTTCCTCATCTGCCTATCAAGGATATTCAATCCAAGCTTTGGACTAAGCAGCGTTATTTGGCAGATGTGGCTTCTTCGCTGGAACTCTATAATCCACAACGAGAAGCTGCGGAGGAAGCTCGTCGCCCCAAGATGACCTTAGAGCAAGCTAAAGTGCTAATAAAT
>JAZQXF010000061.1:0-2675 GCA_045632725.1 Candidatus Nanosyncoccus sp. | reverse complement strand
TCTTGACGATAGTAAGGCTGTACGTTGAAGCCTTCTGAAGTGCGCCAAACGAGCTTCTTATCGAAGTCGGCGCCTTTGAGGTCAGCTACGATTTTCTCCTTCCAAGCTTTGCTGGAGATGGCTGGAAACTCGGCTAACATGTTCAATTTTTCTTCTGCCATGATTTTAGAAAGTTAGTATTTTTGTTTATTTTAATGTTAATTTTCTGTTTTCGTATGATTTGATGGACTGAGGAATTACGCGGTCGTATTCTTCGCTACCAAAGAGAGAAGAGGTAATAATCATATCTGCGGTCGTGCGGTTGGTAGCAAAAGCAATGTTGTACAATGATGCTAAACGCGTTAGTGCTCCCACATCTTGTTGGTGTCCTTGCGTAATGAGGTTATCGCAAAAGAATATTAGAGCATCCAATTTCCCTTCGGCAATCATTGCACCTATTTGTTGATCTCCGCCCAGCGGTCCAGACTTCAGCAGGGTAATATCTTTGAGGGGGTACTCGGTGTTTTCTGAATCTACAGGAATAGCAGCAAGGAGACTACCGGTTGTACCTGTTGCAAATAAATTATGATGTTTGAGAATACACGAATTAAAGGTACACCATTTCACCAATTCTTGTTTTCTGGCATCATGAGCAACCAAAGCGATATTCAATTTTTTCATAATCAATCTTTGTTATAATCCTTGTCTTTGTTATCAATTCTTGATTTTTAGCTTCAAAACATGTTTTTCAGCAGTTTTTCTGTGCATATTCGCCTGCCATTAGCGCGAAACGCACATTTTCGCGACAAAGGTACTACTTTTTTCGCACATACGCAAGCGCGAAACATATTTTTTTAATAAAAAGTCATAATTTGTCACTTTTTTTCTTCTCTTATTTCCCTTTGTTTCCCCTTTGTATGCCACCTACTTGCCACCTATCTCCATCGGAACCTCATCGGAATCTCATCGGACTCTCATCGCCTCTTTGGGCAGTCCTAATAGGGGAAAAGCGCCCTATTTTTGGTCAGAATTCTATATTTCACATCTCGTGCCTAGATTGCGGAACTCTTTTGGCGACATGCCTGTATGTGTTTTGAAATACTTGCGGAAGGTAAACTGCTCTGGGAAACCCAATTGTTCCGCTACAGACTTAACCTGTACTCCTTTCTCGTGCAAAAGGCGCTTAGCATTATTTATTGTCACAAGGGTGATAATCTCAATAGGCGTCATGCCTAGCCGTTCAGACACAATTGAGGAGAAATACCGTTGCGACAACCCCGCTTGGTCTGCATAGAAAGCCACCTGCCGTTCTGTGGTATGGTTCTTTACTATTGACTGAATAAACTGCATAACAATCTGCTCCTTATGCGTGAATGGCTTGGGGATGCTAGCAGTCGGCTGTGATAGTACATGTGTTAATAACTCTAGAACCAATGTCTGTTTACGCAGAAGAATCAGTTTTTCTTTAGCTTGGCGCAAGATTCCATGTGGCATTACACTTACTTCAACTTGCTGAGAAAGGATATCACGGATATTGCTCTCATAGTAACAGCATCGTTCTTCTGGCAATTCAATCACGGGAAAGAGGGGCATATTCCGCTCAGCTAGATGTGATAGATAAGGATACACCACATCTATCAATTGGTCTGGCGTATCCATGAGCGACAAAGCAGCATAATCCTCCGACTGACTGAGTTCCACGCAAGGGATTAGCGGACTAATAATGTGCAACGTACCACGCTGCATAGTGTAGCGACGACCGTTCAATATCTTTTCGGCAGTACCGCAGATGCATATAGTAATTCCTACTTTCATGGCACAAAAGTACTCATTTTCCCTAATATCTGCAAGAAAAATATAATATTTCTACATAAAATCATACATATTGCTCAATTATTCGCTATTTTTGCTCTTTTATGAGGCAAAAAAAAGCAGTACCTTTGCAGCCGAAATTAATTCAAAATTTACAAAACTATGGGAAAGTTCATTAAGTATTACGCATTGGAGATTTACTCCGTCATTTCCTTGATTATGTTAGTTTGTGCGGCAATGATAGATCCATTGTCGGTTGTACAGAAGTTTGTGGTGGTTTCTACTGCCCTATTTATCCTACATGAATGGGAAGAGAATAGTTATCCTGGCGGGTTTATCGACATTTTCTCGAGGGCATTGCAGTTTCAGGTGAGCGATGACCTCAAGCGTGCAAGCCGCATTCCAACAAGTGTGTTTTTGATTGCAATGTCTATGATGTCATTTGTGTGGGATGACATGCCTATCTTTACCATGGCATTAGCTACATTCTGCATCTTTGAGGGGGTTGTGCATATAATGGGTATTAAGATTTTTCAACTAAAAAAGTTCTATACGCCTGGTATGGTGACTGCAGAATTGGAGTTAGTGATTGGTGTTGGATTGATAGTATATTTAGTAAAGAACGATTTGGGTGCATGGTACGACTATACATTTGGTCCGTTGTTGTTCGTAGTATGCTTTATGATAATGCAAAAGACGCTGACGATGATGATAGGAATAAGGTACCGCGACTTGCCCAAAATGATGAAACAGAACCTAAAAAAATTAAGAGAAATGTCTTCTAAAGAATAGAGGAGGTGCTGATAGTAACAATACTAACCCCTAAAAACACTTATCACTCATCACTTATAGTTCGTAACTAACTGCGCTATTTCCTTAGAGTG
>JAZQXF010000060.1:0-1217 GCA_045632725.1 Candidatus Nanosyncoccus sp. | reverse complement strand
CATGCTTTCGTGCCTCAGCGTCAGTTAATGCCCAGTAGGCCGCCTTCGCCACTGGTGTTCCTCCCGATCTCTACGCATTCCACCGCTACACCGGGAATTCCGCCTACCTCTACATCACTCAAGTAAAACAGTTTCAAAAGCAGTTTATGGGTTAAGCCCATAGATTTCACTTCTGACTTGCTTTACCGCCTACGCACCCTTTACACCCAGTAAATCCGGACAACGCTCGCTCCCTACGTATTACCGCGGCTGCTGGCACGTAGTTAGCCGGAGCTTCCTCCTCTGCTACCGTCATTATCTTCACAGAGGACAGAGGTTTACAATCCGAAAACCGTCATCCCTCACGCGGCGTTGCTCGGTCAGGGTTTCCCCCATTGCCGAATATCCCTCACTGCTGCCTCCCGTAGGAGTCTGGGCCGTGTCTCAGTCCCAATGTGGCCGTTCAACCTCTCAGTCCGGCTACCGATCGTCGACTTGGTGGGCCGTTACCTCACCAACTATCTAATCGGACGCGAGCTCATCTTTCAGCGGATTGCTCCTTTGATATTAAAGTCATGTGACTAAAATATGTCATGCGGTATTAGCGTTCTTTTCAGAACGTTATCCCCCTCTGAAAGGTAGATTGCTCACGCGTTACTCACCCGTCCGCCACTAAGTTTACCGAAGTAAACTCCGTTCGACTTGCATGTGTTAGGCACGCCGCCAGCGTTCGTCCTGAGCCAGGATCAAACTCTCTAATTAATTGTATTTTAAGCATTTCTGCTTATAATCTTAATCAGAGCTTGATGTTCGCTCATTTCGTCATTGCTGACTTACTTTCACAGATTTTTTTAGGTTCTGTTTCCTTGTAATTTTATTTGAGTACTTTCTCAAATTAATTACGGGTTCCTTTTTTCTTCGTCATCGTTGTTTAATTTTCAAGGTCCTTTGCACTCGGTTTCTCAAGAGTGCCTGACTATTATATCACAGCGTTTTAAGTTTGTCAAGCATTATTTTTAATTTTTTTAAAAATTCTTTTCAAACTTTTGATTTTCATCTGTTCTTTGCGACAGCCTGACTATAATACCACCGATTTATCTATTTGTCAATACTTAATTTCAACTTTTTTTAAAAAGTTTTAAAGAAGTTTTGATTGTAGATACAGCACCGATGTGTTATACTTTAAGTCGGTGATTGGTATTATAACCTAACTCAAACCAATTTTCAAGCATAATTTT
>JAZQXF010000059.1:0-74928 GCA_045632725.1 Candidatus Nanosyncoccus sp. | reverse complement strand
AGAAAAAGCAGACATGGGGTAGAAATTGCAGACCGGATGTGGAGTACATCTCGCTAGGGTACACCTTACAAGATACGGCTTATGCCGTTGGCGTGTCTGATGAGACGATCCGGCGGTGGCGTGATCGCCATGCAGACTTTAATAAACGTGTGGTCGAGGCCAATAATTGAACTTACTGAAAAATGTTCTAAAACAGATGAGAGAGTACGATTATGTTGGAAAGGACATTTTACTCAGATCTATCTTCTTGAACTTGCAAATTGACGCACAAAATAAGGTCACTTTCCTCTGTAAACCGGAGTTTGATGGCCTTATTAAATCTTCAAATGTTACTTTTGGTGGGGATATGTGGACTTGAACCACAGACCTCTAAATTATCAGTTTAGCGCTCTAACCAGCTGAGCTATATCCCCGAAGTGGTGGAGTAACAGGGACTCAAACCCTGGACCTCTGCCTTGCAAAGGCAGCGCTCTAATCAACTGAGCTATTACCCCAACATCTCAATTTTACCGCAAAAACCAGAAAATGGCAAGAGAGAATCAATAAAAAGGAGAAGCTACCATTATGGTAGCTCCCCAGGTCATACATGTATTTTAAGTAGCCTCGCAGTATATCTACTTAAAACTCTTCCAATTTTATCTCACCATATGCATAATGTCAACACCATTTTTCCACAAATTGTGCAGAACTTCTAAAAATAGTGTTCGGATTTTGTAAAAAAATTAAAACACAATTTTAAGAAAAAGCACATTGACAAAACTAAAGCGGTATGATATAATGTAGTCATACACTCTAAAAGGGTGGTCATTTACCATTATTTAAGAATTTGGTGGGCAGAATAGGAGTTCTAGATGTCTGGAACTAAAGCTGGTGGCATGAAAGCTGCTGCCACAAATAAAGCTAAATACGGCAAAGAGTTTTATGCTCGTATTGGTAAAAAAGGTGGCCAAAATGGTCATACTGGCGGATTCGCTGCTAACCCTGCACTCGCTCGCGTAGCCGGCGCTAAGGGTGGTCGCATCTCTCGTCGTGGTCCAGCTAAAAAAGCTGCCTAAAACATATTAATATTAAGATAAAATCAACCCCATGCAGGGGTTGATTTTTATATTAGGTTTTCGCACCTAGGACAGTGGTAGACACCATCTGGAGTCTGATAGCAAGTTAACCCACATTTTCTGCATTTAGACTTTGCATGTAGCCAGTCTCTATAAGTATCCAAATCACCCTGGATCAAATCCTCATTAATTTGCACAGCGTAGTTGGAAGCGAGCTCACGTGTCTTTTCCCAGGCCTCATTTTCCATCCTGAGGCGTTCTATATCCATTCTGAAGTCCCTGTGTTTTAAAATGGCATGAGATAGCTCATGCAGTACTAAAAGCTCTGAAAATGGCTCCAGTGGTCCCACAATGATAGTTTTTGGCGGCCTAAAGGCAAACTTCTTGCCATGGGCAAACCTAAACTCCGGAAAATCATCTTGAATTCGCCTCAAAAATGTTTCATTCATAATTAGAACAGAGAACTAATCCTGCTCCTTTTGCTTAGCATAGATATAGCACCCGTAGATTACCGACTCTAATGGCCTTTTTGGCCGCCGATATTTTACTCCAGTTATCTTCGGTATGTATTTCGAATAGAGCCTAAAAATCTTGCCCATAGGCCCACCAAGTATTATTGTGTCTGGGTTTAGCTCTTTTACGATATCTGGCAAACCTAAGTATATCCTCTCAGCTATGTCTTGCATTATTTTTTTACCACGTAAATTTGTGGCTGGATCAATATGGTAGAACCTCTCTAACGCACTAGCTGCGGCAATATCTTCCCACTCGGCAATCTTGCCGCCAAATTCGTATTTCTTATGTCCAGGTTCGAAGACTATATTTGGTAAAATTTTATTCTTTTCTACTACGCCTCCACCTATACCAGTAGAAAAGGTTAAAAACACCGTTCGTCCAGGTAATTTATACCCCTCGTAAATGGCTGCTAAATTTGCATCATTCTCAAAGTAAATCGGACAACTGAATAAATCTTTTATAGAGGTCAAAAGGTCAAAATCTCCCCAGTTACGATTGCCAAAATTTACTGTATAATTTTTTTGTACAATACCCGGTATGGCTACTATTATCGAGTGGATTTTGTATTTCTGGAATGATCGTAGATTGTCAGACAAATCATTCAGGAATGAACTGGAGCCTTTAGCGGTGGGGAACTTCACTCTCCGTATTACTTTACCGCGCCTAGAAAACAGCGCAATTAGTGTCTTTGTTGCTCCTATATCTACCGCTAAATACATATCTTGATTATATCACGTATTTTTGCTATAATTACAGGTAAGTTTTAGGCTCATTCACTAGTGTTTAAAGGACGTAAAGACACTGATGTCTAATAAATTCTAGTGAATGAGTCTAAAGGAAGGAAAATATATTAAGATGGCAAATGCCAAAAAAATCACTATGGATGAACTCCTAAACTCGAGCGAGGATTCATTCAAAAAAGTAATCGCAGGAGATACCGTTGATGGAACCGTACTCTCTGTTAAAAAGCACGAGATATTAATTGACCTTGGTTCACAAGGTGTTGGTCTAGTACCACGTAAGGAAGCATCCTTTGCCCGCAATCTTAATGTTGGCGACAAAGTCACTGCATCAGTAATTGAAGCCGAGATGGATGATGGCTATGTACTACTCAGTTTACGCAAAGCGGTCAAGGATAAAGGCTGGGATGAGATTAATGCTAAGCTAGAAAACGCCGAAACAGTAGAAATCACTCCATTCGATGCTAATCGTGGCGGCTTATTGGTAGAATACGAGGGTATTCGTGGCTTCTTGCCAGTATCGCAGCTTTCAGCTGAACATTATCCGCGTGTTGGTTCTGCCGATAAAGATGAGATCTTGCAGCGCCTTAACTCATTAGTGGGTAAAAACATCAGAGTTCGCATCCTGGATGCTAACAAGAAGGAAAATAAACTTATCTTTTCCGAGAAAGAAGCCATCCGCGATGGTCTTGCTGCTAGGTTTGCTGAGCTTAACGTTGGTGATATAGTCAAAGGTGTAGTTACTGGCGTAGTAGACTTTGGTGTGTTCGTTAACGTTGATGGCATTGAGGGGCTAGTTCATATTTCCGAGATTTCTTGGGAACGTGTCAATAACCCATCTGACTACGTAAAAGTTGGCGATCAGATAGAAGCTAAAATTATCGCTATCGACAAAGAGCGCCTCTCGCTCTCTATGAAGCAATTAGTAGAAGATCCTTGGATCTCAGAAGTAGAGGGGCTGAAAAAAGGTGCAAAGGTAGAAGGTACAATTACTCGCATTACTCCGTTTGGTGCATTCGTGCAGATTTCGCCAGCGGTAGAAGCTTTAGTTCACGTATCTGAGCTTGGTGAAGGCTCTGATGTTGACCCAGAGAAAATCTTTACTCTTAATGAGCGTAAAGAATTCAAGGTCCTAGACATCGATAAAGAGGGCCGCAAGATTTCGCTCTCTATTGCTAAGAAGTAATCAGCCTATTGCAAAAAGCCCATCCATGTATGGGCTTTTTTGTATGCTATACAATAGCATCACCGGCAAGACACCATTAGACATCTACCTGGATATTGCTTCTTATGTGTGCTATAATTAGCTTAAGGAGATTTTGTGAAGAAAAATAAGAAAGATTATAAGGAGCGCCCATGGTTGGAATTTTATGATGAAGAGGGCATTCCTAGTAGCATAGAATATCCAGATTGCTCAATGGTTGATATGATCATTCAATCTGCCGAGAAATGGCCAGACAATGTCGCCTACACTTATTATGGTCACAAAGTTACATACAAGAACTTTGTTAAGAAAATCGAGAAAGCCGCACGTGCGCTCAAAAATTACGGCGTGAAGGAAGGTGATCGTGTCACTATTTGTATGCCCAATACTCCGGAGGGTATCACCATGGTTTATGCTGTCAATATGGTTGGCGCTGTTTGTAATATGGTGCACCCGCTTTCATCAGAAAAGGAATTAGAATACTATATTAAGGTAGCCGACTCCAAGTATGTCTTGGTCATAGATGCGGTTTTTGATAAAATTTATCGTTTGCGTAATACTGCTCAACTAGAGCGAATTATTGTAGTACGTCCTTCGGCCGGCTTAGGTTTTCTCAAAAAGAAGCTTTATAATACTTTGCATATCAAGAAGGTTCGCCTCCCGGCCAACGATAGCTGCGTAGTATTGTGGGAAGACTTTATTGCTAATTCCTACTTCTATCAAGGGAATTACCATGAAGAACGTGGCGGCAACGATCCTGCAATCATTATGTATTCCGGTGGTACCACTGGTGCACCAAAGCCTGTATTGCTTTCCAATCTTAATATTAATGCTGAGTCTCTCTGTGATGCTACTTTAATCCGCCAAGTAGTGCCGGGTGCCACTATACTTTCGATTTTGCCCCTTTTTCACTGCTTTGGCCTCGGTGTTTGCATTCACACGCCTCTCTGTAAAGGCATGAATTGTATTCTGATTCCGGCTTTTTCGCATAAACAGTTTGCGGATATTATCAGAAAAAATGAACCAAACTTCATCGTGGGGGTACCAACCCTGTTTGAGGCCCTCATTAATGCTAAGCTGAAACAAGATGATTTAAAATCTGTTACTGCAGTTATTTGCGGTGGTGATGCCCTTAATCAGACTTTGCGTGACAGGGTCAATAGTTACTTAAAAGCGCATGGCTCCAATGCTAAAATTCGCGTAGGCTATGGCCTTACCGAGGGTTCTGGCGCGGTTTGTCTCTCGCCTGAGAATTCATTTAGCGATGGCATTATCGGTGCGCCTCTGCCAGACATCGATTTCAAGATCATCAAAAAAGATACTTTCACCAAGCTTCCAGTTGGCGAAGAAGGCGAAATCTGTATCAGTGGCCCACTCGTAATGATGGGATATCTTGGCGATGAAATTGAAACAGCTCAAACTCTCCGCTTGCACGATGATGGCAAGGTCTGGCTCCATACTGGCGATTTGGGCTACCTTGGCAAAGATGGTCTCTTTTACTTTGCCCAGCGCCTCAAGCGTATGATTATATCATCTGGTTATAATATTTATCCTACCCATCTTGAATCCATCATTAATTCTCATGAAGGCGTACTTACCTCTACAGTTATCGGCATAGATCATCCCTATAAGGGTCAAGTGCCAAAGGCCTTCATTGTATTAAAGCCTGGCTACAAGACAAATAAGAAAGTAGAACGTGAGATTCGCGAGCTTCTCGAACGCAACGTTCCTATCTATGCATTGCCGGCTGCCTATGAATTTCGCGATAAACTCCCCCAGACTAAGGTTGGCAAAGTCGCCTTTAAGGAACTTGAAGAAGAAGAAAAGAATAAAAAATAATCTATGTTTTGGAAAATTTTAGTAGTCTTGATCATCTCCATGATTCCACTTGTGGAATTACGGGGTGCCATACCAGTAGCAATTGGCATGGACCTTGGCTTGCCAGAATGGCTGGTGCTTATTATAGCCATTATTGGCAACCTTATCCCAATCCCATTTATCTATTTCTTTGCGCGCAAGTTTCTAGAATGGGGGGCTAAGAAAAAGTGGAAGCCACTGAAGCAATTTTGTAATTTTTGCCTCAAGAAGGGGCAAAAGGGTGGGGAAAAGCTTTTACAAAAGACTGGCAGCTACGGCACTTATTTTGCACTTTTCCTTTTCGTAGCCGTTCCGATACCCGGTACTGGTGCCTGGACAGGCACTCTTGCCGCAAGTATTCTTAATCTAGATTTCAAAAAGACTATTATTGCTATTATGTCTGGTGTGCTTGTAGCCGGGCTTATTATGCTTGCGGTCTCACTCGGCTTTTTTAAGGTCATTTTTGGTGGCTAATTTTAGTTTAACTTAAGCTTTGCTTGCTATCATAATATCGTAAACAGGAGAAATTTATGGAATACGGCAAGCAGAAAAGAGAACATCGTTTTTTTAATTACTCTATTTAGTTTGGAAAGTCATCATTTGGGGGAAGGATTAAACAAAAAAGAGCAGATAAAGGGGGGTTTATCTGCTCATTTTGGCTCCCGGGACTGGACTCGCACCGCTAGGTCCGAGTCCAGCATCATTCGTAAGAATTAAATAAAAAAGAGCAGATAAAGGGGGGTTTATCTGCTCATTTTGGCTCCCGGGACTGGACTCGAACCAGCAACCTCGAAGTTAACAGCTTCTTGCTCCACCATTGAGCTACCCGGGACCATCAAGACCGAAGCCTTGATAGAACAACGATCGCAACAACGACTACACCTATTATAGCATATTTTTCTAAAATGTGATAAAATTAAAAGAGTTATTTATTTTTTGTATACCTATAAAACAGAAAGGAGAATCATGGAAGAAAAAACAATTCAAATCGCTGGTTCTATCACTGTTGATGAACTTGCCACTGCGCTAGGCCTTTCTGTTACCGAGCTTATTGGTACGCTCTTCAAAAATGGCATTGTTGCTACTATTAATCAGCGCTTAGACTATGAGACTGCTAGTATTATTGTAGATGAATTAGGTCTAGAGAATGTTAAGCTCGAACGAAAAAATACCTCAACCAAGACCTCTGATTTTCATCGTGAACTATCCGATAAAGCCGTTATTCGTCCACCAGTAGTAGCGGTTATGGGACATGTCGATCATGGTAAAACCACTCTCTTGGATACATTACTTAATAAGAAAACCGTCGAAGGCGAAGCTGGCGGTATTACTCAACATATCTCTGCCTATCAGCTAAAACATGATGACAGAATAATCACTTTTCTCGACACTCCAGGACATGAGGCTTTTGCTGCCATACGCCAACATGGAGCCATGCTTACTGATATCGTGGTCATTGTCGTGGCTGCAGATGATGGCGTTAAGCCGCAAACCGTTGAAGCTATCAACTTTGCCAAATCAGCCAACGCCAAAATCATAGTTGCTATCAACAAGATAGACCGCGAAGGCGCCGATATTCAGCGTACGATGGCGGATTTATCGAATCATGGCCTACAACCAGAAGAATGGGGTGGCGATATTGTTATGGTGCCAATCTCCGCTAAAATGAATCAAAATCTTGATAAACTCCTAGACATGATTTTGCTTACCGCAGATATCGAAGAGCTCAAGGCTGATGTAAATATCCCGGCTGAAGGATTAGTTATTGAGTCGCACATGGAAGTTGGTAAGGGCTCGGTAGTTAATTTACTCATCACCGGCGGGGAATTAAAAACCGGCGAATTTATAGTGGCCGGTTCTACCTATGGTAAGGTTCGCACTATGCTAGACTGGAAAGGCAAGCCAAAGGGTAAAGCTACCCCATCTACTCCAGTTACGATTACAGGCTTTAAAGAACTGCCAAATTTTGGTGATCGTTTTATAGAAGTAAAAGATGAAAAAACCGCTCGCAAAATGGCCCTACTTAATGCGCAAAATCTTGCCAACGAATCTGCTAGTGCCAATGTTACCTCGGGCGACCTTCTCCGCATGATGAATGTTGCCGATAATTCGAAGGTCTTTAATGTAATTGTAAAGGGCGATGTACTTGGTTCAGTTACATCGGTGGTTGATAGCCTAAAAATGATTGACACTAAGGGTGAGATCACTCTCAATATTGTTAGCACCGGTGTGGGTGATATAAACGAGAATGATGTCTATATGGCAGCTGGCGGTGATACAGTGATTTACGGTTTTAATGTGTCTGTGCCGATTAATATTTCAAAAATGGCTGCTCGTGATAATGTGCCTATCCGCACTTATCGTGTTATCTATGAACTTCTAGATGATGCCAAGCATAATATGGAAGATCTCCTTGATGCCGAAATTATAGAAGATGACAAAGGCGAAATGAAAGTGCTTGGTGTCTTTCGTACGGAGAAAACCTCTATCATAGCCGGAGGGGAAGTTCTAAAAGGCGATGTAAAGCCTGGCTTTCTAGCTCGTATAGTTCATGGCAAAGAATATGTGGGTGAAGCGGAAGTTGTTAGTGTTCAAAAAGAAAAAATAGATGTTAAAGAGCTAACGGCTGGTGAGACCGGCGGCTTAGCACTTAAGACTACTAACAAACTCGCTCTTGAAGTCGGCGACCGATTGAAATTCTTTACCCGCGAAACTAAGAAGAGAACTCTCTAGATTTTATAACACACTTATGATTTTGGGCTATGTTCTCTTTTTGCATCCTTAAAAACTACCACGAAAATTATAAAAAATCATAAAAAACTATTGCGCTCATGCTTTTCGTGTGATATATTAGATAAATGTCCAAAAAATTTTATACTGTTGGGCGCGCAAAGCGTCAATATTTTACAACCCTTTCAAAAAGAGAGCCACTGTTTGTGATTCTCAATCTAATTATTTTGATATCGACAACCATAATTACGATCATTGATATCAATTATGGCACTAGTGGCGGCCAAGATGGTGCTAGTGTTAGTGGGTGGGATTATTTTAGGCCCTTTACCATAGATAGTAATATTCTTATGGCTATCGCTGCGGCTCTCGCTCTTATTAAGCTTATGCGTCATCACATTAAGATTAAAAAGTCTGGGGAGACTACGCCATATGCTAGAACATTCGGTTCTAAATTCACTAATTTTTATTTTCTCTCAGTCGTATCTATTTGTCTAACTTTTGCAGTAGTTCTACTTTTCCTTGCACCTCTTCGCCTAATGCGTGGCCAAGATGGTGCTAGCATGTTCATGGGGGACATGTTCTTCTTCCATCTGGTCAACCCTATTGCTGCAATTTGTGCACTCTTATTCTTTGATGGTGTCAGAGTCAATAAAATAAGTGAGTTGCTCTGCTATATTCCTACAACTATCTATTCTCTTGTGTACGGCATGCACGTACTCGTTCTAGGTGACTGGGAAGACTTTTATAGCTTCACCTTCGGTGGCAACATTATGCTTTCATTTGTTACTATTCTTATGAATGTATTTATCGTGTACATTTTAATTAAGACATTGTCTAATTTGTATGATCGACAGGTTATCGATGCTGTCGTTTATCGCTATCGCCAGCTCAGATATAAACAACTTAGCCAAGATTCTAGACACAGATAGTTTACTTTAAAAGCATAAGTGTTATATAATTGATACATGGAATTTAATGAGCAATTTTTACAAGAAATGGGTCTCTCGGCTATGCCAGAAGCCGAAAAGCAGCGATTTCTAGACTATGTCCAGGAGGAGTTGGAAGTTCGCATTGGTGAACGCATCTCGCGCGGCCTTACCGATGCGCAACTTCGCCAATTTGATGCAATTACCGATCGGGATGAGGCTGCTAAATGGCTAGAGGTAAATCGCCCCGATTATCGAGAAATTGTTCTTCGCACTATCAATGAAATGAAAGAGGAAATCCGTGCCAATCGCACCCGCTTGGTTGGGGCCTAGTCTTTATTATAGCCATTGAGGAAGCTTTTTGCATCCATCGGCTTTTTACCATCTGGCTGTAATCTATCTATGCTTAAAATTTGCCCATCTGCGCACTTAAGTGGTAAAACTGCTGTATCACCCACCTTTAGCATATGTGCAGCTAAAATCGCACAATTTTTGCCGCAGAACACATATTTTGCCTTAGGAAAGCCCTGAAAAGCCACAATTTTACGATAAATTTCTTCTGCGCTCTCTGTTTCTGGATGTAGAGCACCCATAGCTTTCTCCATTTTACTGGTAAATGTTGCCTTGGTGTCATCTTGCTTTATAGGGCTAGGCAAATTATCTATATTTTCCGAAATCCATCCTGCACCTGCTTTGGCCAATTCTCTATAAATCACTACTTTATCTAGAGGTAAATCGGTAAGAGTACTCTGCCAGTATATCGGCCCCGCATCCATTGCCTTTACCAGCTTCATTACAGATACAGAAAACTCAGTGTCTCCAGCCAAAATCGCGCTTTCTATCGGTGAAGCACCTCTATATTTTGGTAAAAGGGAAGGATGGATATTGAGAATCCCCTCTGGCTCAAATAATTCCAATACATCATCTTTAATCATTACTCCGAAGCTCGCCAACACCCCATGTGACTCTGGAAATTCGCGTTTCAGCTCCTTTACGCGTTCCAAATCGGCTTTTTCGCGAGCATGAAATATTATTTCGAAGTGTTTTTCTAGTACCCCTAACGCTGCCTCAGCCAGAGGCCCATTACCGAAAAATATCAGTTTATTCATCGGGGAATAACTCTTTATTTTTGGCGATTTCTTTGTCGTAATCTACCGGCTTCAGATCGCCCTTGCTATCCATTTTGTAGAATGCATCTTTTACATCCTTTATATGATCTATAAACAGTATGCCATCCAAATGGTCTATCTCATGAAGTAATGTTCTGGCTAATTCATCTGTGGCTTTAATTCGTACCTCTGTACCATCCTCCAGCTTTGCTTTTACTTTTACTTTGCTTGGGCGTGGTACTTTACCGTAAACAGATGGCACCGAAAGACACCCCTCATAATCTGTGATAGTCTTACCATCTGCTTTTATTATCTCGGGATTAATCAGGGCCGTAAAGGCAGCATTGCTCTTGTCTGACATATCATCGCGTACTACGATAATGCGTTTATTTACGCCCATCTGTGGCGCAGCCATCGCTGCTGAGAGCTCATATGGATGCTCTCTCTCCCAGTCCAAGGAAAGCTTTCGCATGTTTTCGATAATTTCCAGAATTTCATCATCAATTTTACCTACTTTTTGAGATTTTTCGCGTAATCTTGGATCTGGTGTAGTAATTATTTTCATAGCTTAATTATATCACAGAATGAATACGCGGTAAAATAACAGGGGAGATAGTTAAATATTTATTATATTAATCCAGATGGATCAAAAGTAACATGGAATTTTGCATTTAGCTTGTTGCAAGCCTCCAATATAGCCTTACGTGATTTAGAGCGTACGATAATTTGCCAATTATAACCCCTGTTTGTATGTTCATGAAATGTTGGTATCGGAGGGGACATTAGTAGTCGATTGTCCTGTTTTAATATCGCAGCTGCTTCACGTACTTTTTTGATTACCGTAGCCTCTGTTTTCATAGTGATCTCTAGCTTTGCTACAAACATAAATGGTGGGAACCCAGTTTTGCGCCTTTTCTTGATTATATATTCGTAAAACCCCTGATAATCAGCATTGGCTGCTAGGGTTATTACTGGATTGTCTGGTTTGAATGTCTGAATGAACACTTCTGCGGTATCACTATGTCCACGCCCCACTCGTCCAATCACCTGAGTAACTAGCTGAAAAGTTCGTTCCTCCGCCATAAAATCTGGCAGATTTAGCCCCGCATCTGCCTGTACTACCCCCACTGTAGCCAGTCGTGGCAGATCAAGCCCCTTTGCTAAGGTCTGTGTGCCCACCAATATATCTACTCCTCCTTCGCGCACTTCCGTATATATTGCATCCAGACTCTCATCCTTCTTGTTATCTGCATCAAATCTTTTTATCCTTGCATCGGGAAAAAGCTTTTTGAGCTCACTCTCTAACAATTTCGTTCCGAACCCTTTATGTACTAGCCCAGTAGCACCGCATTTCGGGCAATCTAAAGGCATAGGTCTCTTGTATCCGCAGGTGTGGCATACTAGTTCATATTCATCTGCATGTAGTGTCAGAGGTAGATAACAGCTTGGGCACAATATTTCTTCTCCACAATTCTCACATATTGTAAGTGGCGCAGAACCTCTGCGATTGTGAAAAATCAATGTCTGTTGCCCCTGCTCTAGGTTTCTTTTGATTGAGCGGAGCAATTCATCGCTAAAGTACCGATTTTTACTAAAGGCCCCTCTATTTTTTAAATCCACTATCTTTATTTCCGGCTTTCTAGCGGTGCTTTTTGCTTTTTCTGACAACACTATTAAAGCATTTTTCTTCTTCGCTAAATAATAATCTTCTATTGTCGGGGTAGCAGAACCTAAAATTAAGTTTATATTTAGCTTGCTGGCCATAGAGCTAGCTACCCTTATCGCGGAATATTTTGGTGCATTTTCTTGATGATAAGCCCCCTCGTGTGCCTCATCTATGATGATTAGTCCTAAATCCTTTAGAGGCGCAAATAGGGCAGATCTTGGCCCTATTACTATCTTGGGCTCTTCTGCTTCGAGGATAGAATTAAAAATTAAATGTCTCTCTGCCTCTGTTTGTCGCGAATGTAGTAGTAAAACTTTATCATCAAAATATTCCTTAAAAACCCGAACAAGTTGCCCAGTTAAAGCTATTTCTGGCACCAATAATATAGTAGATTTTTGCTCTAGAAGGGCATTTTTAGCCATTTTAAGATATATATTAGTTTTTCCGCTTCCAGTTACACCATGTAGTATTTTCGTGGCTCCTGGAGCCACATAAATGGCTTCTAGGGCCTTTTTTTGGGCTTGATTCAGAGGAATTTTCAACAATTCTAAATTATGTTCGGTTTTTTCTGCAATGCCGAACATTTGTTCGGTTTTTCGACGCTTCTTTTCTACTCCATTTGGCAGTATCAAGCCTAGAGTGCTAGATAGTGGTACCCGATAATACTCCGACACGAACATCACCGCAGCTAGTAGATGCATTGGCAGTGGCCTTGAATACAAAACTTTTGAAATCGCTTTAGTCTCAAAGCTTGGTTGCATAACTTTTTTGATAATTATACCTACTGTCTTGCTGCGCCCGAGCGGTATCTCTACTATTTGTCCTGGCACTAGGGAACCATCATAAGAATATGTCAAAATATCCCCTTTACCAAACACTTTGCCAGGTATCACCTCGTAAAACATAATATATATTATAGCATTTGCCGCGACTAGAATGGCAAAACGTTGTATTTTTTACACCCCTCGTGCTATAATGGATAAAGTTAAGCGAGGTAATATGTTAGATATATTTGTCACTTCTCGAGTGCGCCGAAAAATTATTGTAGTTTTTGCTAAATATCCAGACTTTAAGACTCATGTTAGGGGTTTAGCCAAGTTAATTAAGGAGGATCCTGGCAATATCCAAAGGGAACTAAACCGTATGGTGGATGGCAAGTTTCTTATAGTTACTAAAAAAGGCAAAACCAAAATCTATCAAACTAATAAACAATTTCCAATTCTAAAGGAACTCCAGAGCATCGTTATTAAAAGTCAAAAGGGAAGCAAGCCGAGTAAAACTATAGGCTAAAATGAGTAAATTATTTGAACGTTTATTAGAAGTACGTAATTTGGGCTCTGATTTTTTGCAACCTAAATATGAAGATCTTGCGGATCCATTTATTCTGCCGGACCTTGAGAAGGCCATAGATAGAATAGTTAAAGCAGTTCAGCAACATGAAAAAATTCTCATCTATGGCGACTACGATGTAGATGGTATTACTGCGAGTACGATAATGGAAGATACTCTTAAACTGACCGGTGTTAGACCAGAGGACATATCTATTATGCTACCGGATCGTTTTATTGATGGATATGGTATGAGCCACCGCTTAGTCAGTTATGCCAAACAACATGGTATTAATTTGGTAATTACGGTAGACTGCGGCTCGCGTAACCATTCCATTATTGATGAATTAAATACTCTAGGCATAAATACCATTGTTACGGATCATCACGAATGCGAAGAGGGCCTACCTGATGCCATAGCGGTAATTAATCCTAAGAGACAAGATTATACCAAGGATAAGACTACCCTTAAGAATCTCGCTGGTGCAGGTGTGGCCTTTAAACTTGCTCAGGGCCTAGTCAAAAAAGGACTCATACCAGCTGGACAGGAAAAATGGTTGCTCGACCTGGTACTAATTGGTACAATTTGTGACAACATGCTCCTCACCGGGGAAAATCGTATCTTAGGCTATTATGGTGTTAAAGTTTTAGCGAAAACTCATAGGGCCGGGCTTAAAGAGTTAATGAAAAAAGCCAGGGTAAACAAAATAACCGCTGAAAGTATAGGTTTTCAAATTGGCCCAAGATTGAACGCTGCTGGTCGGCTCAAAACTGCTGATTTGTCACTAAATTTGCTCCGTTCCACCTCTTCGACCGAAGCGGCTGCCCTGGCTGAATGTCTAGAGGAACTTAACCAAAAGCGTAAAACCGAGCAACAAGCTGCCATGCGAGAAATTTCTAGTCGTGGCATATCAAATGACCCAGTAATTATTGAGACCGGTGCTTGGCACGAAGGCATCCTTGGTATCATTGCGGGCCATTTAGTAGAGGATTATCATCGCCCGGCTTTTGTATTATCAGAGGTAGAAAAAGGTCTTTTAAAGGGATCCGGGCGCAGTTTCGGTGACTTCAGTCTGGCCGCTGCGTTGGAGTTTACAAAAGATGCTATTATTGGTGGTGGCGGCCATGCTGGTGCCGCCGGCCTGCGTATAGCCAGTGAAAAGCTTTGCGAATTTCGTGAAAAGATCAACTCATATTACAAAAGTCTGCACCTTAGCAACCAGGAGAGCTATCTAAAGAAACATGCCGACCTGGACATTTTTAATCTTGATGATATATCTCTGCAGTTTCTAGAAGAACTTAAAACTTTAGAGCCTTTCGGTGCAGGGAACGAAGAGCCAATTTTTCGGTTGCCGGAATCTAGCATTGTTAATGTTTCTCGCATGGGCTCAGAGCAAAACCACCTGCGCTTAGATATCCAAGATAAACATGGCAACACCCTTAAGCTTATTGCATTTTTTGCTCCTAAGCAGTGGCTGTCCCTCACCACCGAGGACAGAGTGATTCCGCTCATTAAATTAATGGAAAATGATTTTAACGGAGTAAAATCTGCCGAAGCCAGAATCATAGATCTGGAAATATATTCTTAAAATTTAAGCATCATCAATTGCTTAAATTTGGAATATGCTATAATTAACCCATGAAAAAGGTAATCTTAAAATGCAAATTATCCTCAAGGGATAAATTTGAGGGGAAACTTTCCGATATTGATTTAGACTTCTCGCCAATTTATTGGCAACATGATAGAGTATATGTGCCACGTAGTTATAAACGGGGAATGAACTTACCCCGGCTCGTTATGCGCACAAGCATGAGAGCCGTAGACATACCACCGGAGTATTCTCTTATTTTAAAACGCCATATAGAAGATTCCGGTGTAGATATAGTAGAGGAAACCAGTATTAAGGACTATGAAAATACTGTCAATATCATTTTACAACTGGGCTTTAAACCGGCTGGAGAAGTTTCTCGCCGCCGCCAAGATCTCAAAATGGGCGAAGGCACCTATATCTATCTAGATGAAATAGATAACGAAAGTGACTATTATGCCAAAATTGAGTCCAACCTCACTGCAGAAGACTCTGTCGCTGCCGCAAGGGAAGATCTACGAAAAACATTCGAAACTCTCGGCGAAAGTAATTTCGTAGAGAGTGCATACTTTGAGATTTAAAAGCAATTAAAATTACCTTATCGGACTCGCTCGCTCCGGCCCATCGTTATGGGCGGAGCTTCGCTCATTCCGCTCCTCGTTAGTCGCGTACGGTCCTCAAAGGTAATTTTTAATTGCTAATTAACCAATAGTTCTATCCCCTTGGTGGTTCACCATCGGGCTCACCGAGTAGCTTTTTTGATTTTATCTCGTATCTTTTGCCATTTACTGGTGATACGTAATAGTCCTCATTTAGTAAGTTTACAAACATTGTCAGATCTTTATCATCCATAATAATAATGGAACCATCGTCATCGGTCATCAACTCTAGCTGCATTTCATCCGCATAATCCAACAATTTGTCTTGGGACATTTCTTCGGCGATATCCATTGCCTGTACCTTTTTCAAGATTGGTTTTTTATCTGCCAAAAGGGAATCCAGTGTCAATCCTTCAGCAAAGGATAATTTATATTTTTCGGTGAGCTCCTTTGCTTTTGCCTCGGCAATCACTTGTGACTTGTAATCATATTGGAATAAATTTTCGAACTTTGCTTGGTTGAATACGATAATTGCACCATCTACTATTGCTACCTGATTATCTTCCGGCATCTTTAAGGCGATTTCTGCCGAAAATGGCTCAAAGCTTTCGCCATTTATCTCCCAGGATGTTGCACCCTTCAGTGCTGCTGAAGCAGAAATTAACTTTGCTATATAGAAAGTCTTCATCCCATCTTCGCCAGGATAAGTAAACTTTGCGATTATACCCTTAACTTTTTTAAAATCGTATTCATTTTCTGAGAAATAATCTATATCTTTATATTCTTTTTCAATCAAATGGATTAAGGTCTCGGCGCGACCAACTTTGGATAGGGAAGTACGATAAATTACTTTTTCCTCACCATCGGCTCGTTCATATTCGCGGCACTCTAGGCCTTTATCTGCTTCTTCTATGATATAATGCACCGCCTCTTGCATAAACATTGATTTCACCGCGCCGGTTAGCTTATCTGAATATTTTATTTTGTATGGCGTGTAGTTCTTATTAAATAAAAATAACTCTGCGCTTACATTATTTTTAATCTCATCAACTTCATTCGCCCAGAGAAACACATCAAATGGCTCCGCCACATTGTTATCCGCCACCAAATCAGTATTTTCCATAATTATTATCTCCACTTATTTCCTTGATTATACCACATTCTGAGACAACCTGGTTGGATCCTTTCGAGACCGTACGCGACTAACGAGGAGCGGAATGAGCGAAGCTCCGCCCATAACGATGGGCCGGAGCGAGCGAGCCGAGAAAGGGCCAAGCAGGCTGTCTCCAACTGTTCGGTTATTATAAAATAAAGCAGTAAAAAATCAACCACGTTTGTTCGGGAAAATAACAGGGAAGTTTTCCACACATGCGAAAAACTATCAAAGTAAAAAATCTAAAAAAGCTCTTGCATTTTACGAACAAATATCATAAACTTAAATCAGCGAATAAATAAACAAAAACGCTAAATAAAAAGTCGTACATTAAAAAAGTTTGAGATCGACCATCTAGGAGCTCTGGCGCGCATTAATATTAGCGAGATGCGAAACCAAAATCGTGCGCTCTTTCCTTAAAACACACCTCCCAATAAAACTCTATACATGGTCGTGAGATCGAAACACAATAAGTCTCTCAACGGCCACAATCTATGGCTTACTTAATGTAAACCCAATTGTGGTGGATATATTGTGAAAAAATAAAAATCAAACAAAAACAAAACCGCCGCAGTTTCTAGTTGAACGATCTCAAACGTTGTATAATAAAGATATGGAGAAATTACATATCCCTGTATTACTATCGGAAGTCTTGACTAGCTTAAATCCACAACCGGGTGAAAAATACTTAGATTTAACCGCGGGTTATGGCGGACATGCTAGCAATATTTTGGATGTAACACAGCAGTTTAAGGACTCCGTTTTGATAGATCGGGACAAATTTGCCGCTGAATATTTAGAGCGCAAGTTTCCGCCCGAAATTACTATTATGAACGAGGATTTTTATAGTGCGGTGCTACAGCTCACTGAGTGTGGAAAAACTTTTGATATCATACTAGCGGATTTTGGAGTTTCTTCTCCGCAACTAGACAGGAAAGAGCGTGGCTTCTCGTTTAGGAATGATGGTCCACTCGACATGCGGATGAATCAAGGTCAAGCCTTAACGGCGGCCGAAATAGTAAATCGCTATAGCGAACGAGAACTGGCGGATATTTTGATTAGATTTGGCGAAGAAAAGCCAGGTCGTGCCAAAATGCTAGCTCGTGAAATCGTTCACCATCGCCCAATTAAGACTACCAAGGAGCTTGCTGATATTATTCTTAGCAAGTCTAGGTATAGCAAGACTCATCCAGCGGCCCAAGTTTTCCAAGCTATCCGTATAGCTGTTAACGATGAGCTAGAGGAAATAGAAAAAACGCTACCTCTGTTACCAAAGCTACTCAATAAAAATGGTCGCTTAGGTATTATAACTTTCCATAGTCTAGAAGATAGGCTAGTTAAAGAATACTTCAAAGAAGCTTCTAGCTTCGGCGAAGAGTCTGCGCTTAGAATTATCACTAGAAAGCCTATCGTTGCGGGAGCACAAGAGTTAGTTATCAACCCGCGTGCGCGTAGTGCAAAATTACGAGTTGTTGCGCGGAATTGATAAAAATAAAAACATAAAAAAGGAGGCAATATGCCAAAACAAATTATAGTCGCAAGTAAATCTCGCGCTCAAAAAGTTAAGGTAAATTTCCGCTAGTCTCCCTTCTCGGGTAGGGTAAACCCCTACCCGAAGTTCCGTGACTAGTGCCATGGGCACCAAAAGGCCCACCAAAATAGAGTTTTCACAGAGAGTGTGAAGTGTATGACCTTCCTGAGAAACTTCTGCAAGTTACTTATAGCTCTGCTTGCACAAGTTTCTCAGACTAAGACAAGGCTCAAATTCAATTAGAAAAATAAAAACAAACATTAGCGAGGAAAAATGCATCAAACATATACTACTAGGCGAGCTGCAAGTAGCAGTTTTGCTCGTAATCACAATACAGTCCGGCATACTAGAAAAAGTCTAGGTTCCATTTCCCAGATTGTTATAGTTAGCATGCTTACTCTAGTGTTTGGACTTATTTATGTAGCTGAAGGTACCAAAGCCACTAGCTTTGATTACGAAATTTCTTCAGTTGAATCCGAAATCGCTGAAATGAATGCAAAAAAAGAAGATCTCGCAGTAGAGAAAGCGCGTCTAAATTCCGTTGCTACAGCTAAAAATAGTGCCGTTGCTGCAGCTATGGAGGATGCTACGGTTACTGGATATGCCACAGATTAATAATCAATATTCAACTTTAAATTTACCCCTCTCTAATCACCGGATTAAAATTCTGCGTAGAGTTGTTCTGATTTTGCTTGCCATTATTTTAGCAAGACTATTTTTTATTCAGATTATCGAGCATGATGCTTGGGTTGCTAAAGCTAATGAGCAACATACCTTATTGGAGGATATCATAGCTAAGCGTGGTGAGATTTATATGATGGATGAAGGTGAACCGGTCGCAGCGGTGCTCAATCAGACCGCTTACCAAATTATTATTGATCCCGCCGTTACGGACAAAGACAAAATTAAATATGCACTCGAAAAGTATGCCAAAGATTATATCGTGGTCAATCTAGATGAAGTTTATAATATAGATGGCTTACGATATTCTATTGTAGCTAAGAATGTTCCGCTCAAAGTCGCTGACCAAATTGCTTCCGAAGATATAGGCGCAGTTTGGTTCCAAAAAATCAATCAACGAGTTTACCCAGAAGGGGAAATGGCCTCAGGGTTATTGGGTTTTGTTAATGCTGATGGTCTTGGCCAGTATGGGGTCGAGGGCTCGCTCAACAAAATATTGTCTGGTAAGGATGGCTTACTTAAAACTACGGCAGATGTTAATAAGGTTGCCTTATCTATTGGTAATGATAACATTAAGATTCCCGCAGAAGATGGTAAAAATTTGGTGCTTTCTATAGACCGGGGGCTTCAGAAAGGTGTAGAGGAACTTACTATGAATTCAATTAGTTCAAGTATTGCCACCAATGCATCGGTGCTAGTTATGGATCCGAATACTGGTGAAGTCTTGGCTATGGCTAACTTGCCTAATTATGATCCAAGTAATTATGGTAATGTCAAAGATGCATCTAGTTATATTAATTACACTACCGAAGTTCCTTATGAGCCAGCTTCAATTTGTAAAACCTTTACTTATTCTGCCGCTCTCAACGATGGTGTAATGTCGGCAGACACTACCTATTTCAATGAGGGCTATGAAATTGTCGATGGTTGGAAAATTCAGAATGCCGAACAACGCGCCTCAATCTATGGCACTATCTCTATGAAGACTGCCCTCTACTGGTCACTTAATACCGGCTCAATCCATGCACTTAAACTCCTTGGCGGTAATCAGAATGCTATCACTCAGCAGGGTCGCGAGAAACTTTACGATTATTATTATAATAAATTTCGTTTAGGGCAGCCTACCGGTATCGAGTTACTTGAAGCCGAAGGTTATATACCTGATCCCAATGAGGGTTGGGGGCGCGATTCTGTGTATGCCAATATGACTTTTGGCCAGAACCTCGGCATTACTATGATTCAAACTGCTACCGCTTTTTCCGCCGTTATTAATGGTGGTTTCTATCGTACGCCGCATATTATAAAGGGCACTTTAGAGAATGGGGAAATAATTAGTCAATCTCAAAACGAAATTATTGAAGACAAAATTCTATCCGATGAGACTAGTGCTGCCATGCGTGATATGCTTATTTATAACCGTGAATATAAAGTTCGTGGCGGTATTGATCGACCAGGTTATGCTATCGGTGGCAAATCTGGCACCGCGCAGGTAGTGCGTAATGGTGCATACGATGACACTTATGCTGAGTTAGTCGGCTCTTATATTGGCTTTGTGGGTCCGGAAGAAGAGTTGCCAAAATATGTAATAATGGTTAAAATGTGGGGAGAGGGACAGAGCGTTGGTAGCGGAGAAGCTATGGATCTGTTCGATCAGCTCTCTAATTACGTTATAGATTATTTAAAAATAAAACCAAAGGCATAAAATAATATGGAAAATATCAATGATGAAGTATTTCATGGGCTACTCTTAGCATTGGCGGGCTTTCTTTTTGCGATGTTTTTCACGCCAATTTATACACATTTTGCATATAAATATAAATTTTGGAAGAAGCAAAAGCAGACTACTGTAGATGGTAAAGAATTGCCAATTATGACCAAGCTTCATGCCCATAAGTTTAAGCGTGTCTTTCCGACCATGGCTGGCCTTGTGGGTGTTGTCTCTGTAACTGCAGTTACCTGGATTTTTAATCTTGATCGTGGCCAAACATGGCTACCATTAGTTGGATTTTTGGGAGGAGCACTAGTCGGTGCTATCGATGATATCATTAATATCTTTGGTTCCGGGCGTGGTGCAGCTGGCTTACGTGGCCCAGTTAAGTTCTTGCTGATTTCCATTGTTGGATTAGTTCTTGGCTGGTTCTTTGCCTATAAGCTCGGGTGGACAGATATTTTGGTGCCATTTGTAGGTGATTTTACTATTGGCGCGGTTTGGACAATGCTCATCTTTGCCTTTGCCGTAGTCGCTACATCTAATGCGGTGAATATTACAGATGGCCTAGATGGCCTTTCTGGCGGTCTTGCCATGATGGCGTATGGTGCTTATGGCGTAATAGCACTTTTCCAGGGCAATATTATGCTCTTTGGCTTTTGTCTAACCGTAGTTGGCTGGCTGCTTAGTTATATTTGGTTTAATGTTCCGCCTGCTCGTTTTATGATGGGTGACACTGGCTCATTTGCGTTGGGTGCCGGGCTTGGTGTGGTATCTATGATGACTAATTCTTTTTTGCTCCTTCCAATTATCGGTTTACCTTTCGTAGTAGAGACAGGCTCTAGTCTTATCCAGCTCTTTTCTAAAAAGTTTTTCGGCAAAAAAGTTTTCATTTCTGCGCCATTGCACCATCATTTGGAAGCAAAAGGTTGGGGTGAGGCTAAAATTGTTATGCGCTTTTGGATCGTGGCCGGCGTTTGTGCTATCTTGGGGATTTTCATTGCCGCTACTGGGGGAGCTATCTAGATGACCGTCATTCGCAAGCATAGATCCGACCTTGTTATTCTTTTTTTCACGCTAGGCTTAATGGCCCTTGGTCTCATTGTTATTTATGCAATTGGCCCTATGCGGGCGAATGTGCTTAACAACACCTATGGCACAGATTATGATTCTAACTTTTTCTTCATCGGTCAGCTTCGTTCTGTGATCTTGTCGCTTTTGGCTTTCTTTGCAGCTTTTAAATGGATACCATACAAATACATCAAGAGATTTGCTAAGTCACTCATGATTATCGCCTTGGTTCTGTCTGGTCTGCTCTGGATCCTATCTCTGGTCGGCTCATCTTTGGTTAAATGTGAACTTGGCGAGTGTCGTTGGTTTAATTTTGGCGGACTAAGCTTTCAGCCGGCTGAACTGCTAAAATTGGCTATGGTGATATATCTAGCAGACTTTCTCACTCGCAAAAGAGAAGAGGGCAGCATTGGCAAATGGCAAGAATTTTGGCTGCCGCTACTTATCATTTGTGGTGCTTCACTTTTTCTGGTTGTAATTGCACAGGGCGATCTTGGCACTGGTGTAGCATTAATTTCTATTATTTTTGGCATGTTGCTAATTTCTGGTGTACCAGCCAAACAATATCTTATTATGCTAGCTTTAGTGTTGGTTGTAGCAGTTGGTGCTATAGCTACCTCCGCTCATCGTATGCAGCGTGTGGATGCTTGGCTTACTACTTTGACTGGAGGGGAGGGTAGTGATTCCACTTATCATGTGGAAAATGCCATGCTAGCTATTGGCACGGGCGGAGTATTTGGCGTGGGTGTGGGTAATTCTGTCCAGGCTACAGGCTACTTGCCAGAGTCCATTAATGACTCGGTTTTTGCCATTATGGGTGAAACATTTGGGTTTATTGGACTCTCTATTATTATCGTGATATTTGGTATTATACTAGTTCGCATGCTCAAAGTCGCCGAAGGCACGACAAGCTTTGATGCTCGGTTATTGATTATAGGTGTATTCTCATGGACATTGGCTCAAGTAGTGGTCAATATCATGGCTATGACTAGTCTTGTGCCGGTTACTGGTATTACGTTGCCGCTACTCTCTTATGGTGGTACTAGTATGGTGTTCATTGCTTTCGCTATTGGTGAAGTTTGCCAACTTTCGTGTTATACTAGTAGAGAGGTAATAAGAAATGAAGATATTAGTAGTCGGCGGGGGATCAGGGGGTCACATCACTCCGGCAGTGGCCGTAGTGCGTGAGATTTTGCATCAAAAACCCCGCGCCAATGTGGAATTTTGGACCGACCCCAAATATCATAAGAATGTTACTAAGCTTACTACCGAGATAGGCGTTTCTTGGGGAGAGGAAACTAAGTCCACTCATCGTGGCAAAGGTCCATATATTCGTGTTTGTCGTATTCCAGCAGGTAAATTTCATCGTTATTCTGGCTGGCATTTTAAAGATTATTTCATTCATCTAGACATCACTCTTAAGGATCTGATTTTTGGCAATATTTTGGGTTTTCTGGGGTTTATTCTTGGAATTTGTACTGCTTTTTTTCGCCTCACCAAGAAATCATCTCGCCCTAACGTAATCTTTCTAAAGGGCGGTTATGTCTGCTTACCAGTTGGGTTGGTGGCACGTCTGTTTCATATTCCGTACGTTATTCATGAGTCGGATACTGTAGCTGGCCTAGCGAATCGCCTACTCATGCGTGGAGCCAAAAAAGTAGCTTTTGGTATGCCTATTCCAGAAGATGTACAGAAGGAGCACCCCAATTATATTTGGGTGGGTATCCCAGTTGGTCCAGAGTTCAAGACCGTTACGCCCGCTAAACAATTTTCACTCAAAAAAGCTTTTTCGTTTAATCCGGAAAAGCCACTAGTGGTCGTTACCGGTGGATCTCAAGGTTCGGAAAATCTCAATGAAGCTACTCGCCAAATTTTGCCAGAGCTACTAAAGTTTACTTCTGTAGGCTTAGTTGCCGGTCGTAAACATTATGAGGGCATGGTAGATCTCAAGAAATATGAAAATTGGGAAAAAGCTTCGCTGGAGTCTAATTTTCGTATGTGGGAGTTCAATACCACCATGGATGAGCTAATGGGGGCAGCCGATTTGATAGTATCGCGTGCTGGTGCTACCACTATTGCCGAGATGGCCGCGTTGAAAAAGGCCGCCATTTTAGTGCCATTCGAACGTTTGCCAGGTGGTCATCAGGTCAAAAATGCTGAACGCCTGGAGAATACTGGTGCCGCCGTTGTCATCAAAGACTCTAAGATGATGGAGGATCCTACTAAACTGCTCAAGGAAATTCATCGCCTTATTAAATCCCCACGCACTCGTGCCGATATAGCTGACCGCCTAGCTAAAGAGGCCCGCTCTGATGCGGCCGAGCATTTGGCGAAGATAATTCTAGAGGAAGCTTAAAGGAGTGCCGGTGGGTAATAAGCAGACTTCTTCCAAAGAAATTGATTCCATATCACCCCTCGATGAGCAAAAACCTATACTTACTCGCCGCAGTGCCAATCGTAAGTCTACTCTAAAATCTGGTCGCACCATAGGCGTCCAAAGAGAAAAGATGGAGACCGCCAATGAACGAATGATTGCCCATCAAAAGAATAAGCGCAAGAAACGATTTCGGGCTATACTGGTTAGCTTGGGATTCTTATCTTTGGCCATTGCTGCAATTGTAGTTTATTTTAGTTTTTTTCATATTAACAACTATCGGACTGAGCCTACCACTGTGGAAGGGATTACATATGTTCCAACGATTGAAATTATCGATGAAGATGCCGCTATTATTGGCGAAGAAATCACTGGCCGCATGAAAGACTATATCGGCCAGGCTGAAGCTGATTTTCGTGATCTTGGTTATCATCCAGTCAAAGTTGTTATTCCGACAAATACGGTTCGTGAAATTGATTTTTATCTAGATGGCTACGCCGGATTCATCAAAATGTCTATCGACCGTGCTACGGCGGTATCTGTTGAAGATGCTGATCGCATGCTCCGATATCTAGCAGGCCAGGGAATTAATGAATTTTCTTATATAGATGTTAGGATTCCGCGTAAAGCCTACTGGAGGTAAGGGTCCTCTATACAGGAGGGAAATAGGTATAGATGTTCGGTTTTTGTTCTAAATATCTGCTCTTGCAATTTCCTCCCCTTGTTCGGTATTTGTTCGGTAATTATTTAATCAAAAAAGCAAATCACTCCAATAATTAAGGCAAAATAACAGGGAAAAATGAAAAAGGGAAACAATCTAAGGGAATTGTCAAATTAGCAAATTTAGGCAAAATTCATGAAAAATCCTCTAAAAACCGCCAAAATTTGGCTAATTGGGCTTCGGTCAAAGAACTTCAGTTATGGCTCCTGCAACCCCCTATAACATTACCATATACTTAAGATAATATTCAAAACAATACTTCATTTCGAAAAAAATACGGCTCCACACCCATCGCGAAATAGCCTTAACCGTAATTCCCGCCCACTAGTTAAAAATGTTACATGTAAGATGATTAATAATACTAGCTTTATTTTATAACTATAATGTCTTAAAATCTGTATTGTGCGACATTAAGACTATGGCTAAAGGCCCAATAGTAAACTTGTCTATTTTTGTCAAAGAAATAGAATCTGGCTGAGTTTATTGTTGTGTTTCTATTTCAAAAAACCGAGCCATTTAGTTCTAGGCTCGGTTTTATCCTCGCTGATCGTTTATTAATGTTTTATCGAGAGGAATCCATCAACTGAGTTGTCTTTGCTAACAAAATCCTCAGTACGCTTAACGGGGGTGGATAGGGGCAGAGAATTATGTGATGGTCTGATTTCTATGGTAGATTTTTCTTGATATTCCACAGTTGGTTTTATACTTTTAACGGGATCGCTAGCTACAGGAACCTTGGCTGTACTTTTTGCTAGACCATTATTTACCTTTTCTGCGTGCTTTTTCCCTTTCTTTGCCTGGTTACGATGGGATTTGTTATCATTCTTTCCCTTTTTGACCGATGCCGCTGCATCTACTGTCTCTGTGGCGTTTTTTTCTTGATTCTCTGCCACCAATTTTGCCAAATCCTTTAATCCTAACCTCTCTTTACCTTCGGCGGCATTTGGGCTGAGATTTTGGCGCCGGAATTCGGCTTGAGGTGTGGAGGAGGAGCGTTTTAAGTTCGGTTTTTGTTCGGAACGTGCAGAAAAACTTCTCATCTGGGTATTGGTTTGGGAAACCGGCTTAAAGATCACTTGTTCGCCGTTGTTTATTACGAGCCTTGGCTCATCTTGACGGCCAGAATCTGATAAGTCCTTTTTATACTTTTCGGATTGCTCAATCGTTTCACGAATTTCTGCTTCTACTTCTAGCCGTGGTCTGGCGAAATTTTCGCGCGAATGAGCAATAATTGCATCAAAATTATCTTTTGGTGTATCTGGTATTGAAAGGGTGGTTGCTGAGAAGGCCGGCACTTTTTCGCCATTAATGATCATCGAAATTACAAAATTACGGTTGTTTAGCTGAATCAAGTCACCCTCTTCAAAAGTTGGCTCAAATTGCTTTACCAGTATTGGGGCATCATCAGCGCTCACTCTGAAGCTAATAGTGGTGCCAACGTTGCCAAACACGGCATCTCGTACACTATCGGTCATCTGGGCAACATACTGATTTGCTACGGTTAGGTTTAATCCGTATTTTCTTGCTTCGGATAGAATTACTGCAAAGGAATCCGTGGCAAAGTTTTGGAACTCATCAACATATAAATAAAACGGTCGGCGATCTGCTACATCTGGTATGTCGGACCTAGACATCGCGGCTAACTGAACCTTAGTTACTAGGAATGCCCCTAGAATGCCCGCATTGTCTTCCCCAATCAAGCCTTTAGAAAGGTTTACGACCAGAATCTTTCCTTCATCCATAATCTTACGAATATCAAATGAAGACTTTGGTTGTCCTATGATGTTTCTAATAATAGGATTAGCTGTAAATGCCCCAACCTTATTAAGAACTGGTGCGATAGATTCGTTTACTTGTTTTTCATTCCATTGGCCAAATTCATGTTTCCAAAACTGTAGAACAGTTACATCTTTACAGTAGTCTAAGGTCTCCTTACGGAATTCCTTGTCTGTCAATAGCCTAGAAATATCTAGTAAGGTTGTTTCTGGCCTATCTAGTAATGCTAACAATGTGTAGCGAAGTATATGTTCGAGCCTTGGGCCCCACGAATCACCAAACATTCGTTTAAGTACACCAATTACTTCCGAGCAAATATTTGGCTTACGAGTCGGATCAGTGATCTCTAGTGGGTTAAAGGCTACCGGAAAAGCCGTATCGGCTGGATTAAAATATATTACATCATTTACGCGTGATTCTGGGATAAAGCGTAAGTTGTCTATGGCAAAATCGCCATGCGGATCGATAATGCAATATCCTTGGTTGTAAAAGATATCAGATAAGGCCAGTAGTTCCAGCATTCCGCTTTTTCCTGCGCCAGTCTGGCCAATGATATAAACGTGGCGAGAGCGATCGCGCCTAAGTAGACCAAATTGATGATTGATTCCCCGGAAGTTTGTTAGACCAAAGGCTGAAATATTTTCATCATTGGATACCTCTCCTGTTAATACTGGTAGCTTTGCAGGTGGCTCTGCAGTCTTAGATGAAGCCCATACGATATTTGGAGTTTCTACGGATGTGTGTGGTAAATGATATACACTAGCTAGCTCTGAAATATTTAGAATGAAGCCACGACTTGAGAATTGGCGCATTTTATAGGCATCAAGATCTACTGGATTAAAACTTCCCCCGATTTGCTTGAACCCATTTAAGTTGGTTGAATTATACTGTTTGAAAGTGCCAACTAGCGCCTGCATATTAAGCTTGGCATCTGTTTGATCTTGACCTACATAGGCCAAACGAATCTTTACTTCGTATCCAAGCTTGGTTGCTTTCTCTTCTGCCTTAGAAATGCGGGTCTTGTCGCGCTCTGATAGCTCAACTTTTATATCTGAACCAGTGCCACCTGCTGGTGGGCGGAATAGAGCGCCAATTACCTCGCCTAGCCATACCCAATCTATCCCGGTACTACTAAGCAAAGGCTTTCGCCCGGACTTGACCTTCTGAACCCATTTGTCAGTAGTGCTCTTATGCCAGTCATCTGGGATTGGGCGAGCTAGAATCTGAATCCACATTTCTTCAGACTTATCTGGGCTTAATTTTGCCAATGTTCCAGTAATGCCAGCCAGAGGGTCTACTTCAAAGTTATCAAAAGTTTTAATTGGTAAGGCTTCATCATCAACTAAGCCAAGTTCGGCCGAATAGTTTACTGGATACTTTGTACGATCATCCACATAATCTTCATTCATCTTGTAAATCTGGACAGTGGGGTACTGAGAATAGATTTGTCCCTCAACAAAGCTTTGTAATACTTTTGGCGCCCATACATAGAATCTAATTTGTCCGGCCGTAGACACAATTTCAAAAGACAAATGTTCTTGTACTCCACCGGAGTTTCTTAATTCTTGCTTATCTCGCAAGATGCCATGGAGTGATGCAAATAATTGCTCTGCAGCCAATTCTTTCTTGTCATTAGTCCGCGGAATTTCGAGCATTAAGAGTACTGAATCTACATTTAGTACTTTTAGCTTATTTAATTTCTTATAATTCCTATATGTCAAAAAAGCCAATATTCCCACTACGGGAATCCAGAATATTGGCATTAAAATAAAATGTATGACACTTTCCATAGAATCATTTTATCATAGTTTAGGCTAATGTATATAAATTCTTGTCAACCTTCTTAAACAGAGCTTTGTTTTGTAAATTTAATAAAATTGTCGTTTCTTTTACCTTGCGCACCTTTAATACTTGCTTTACTATTTTCTCGCGTGGCAAAGGCTTATCGGATTTTTCTAAGATGGACTTAATAATATCCGATATGGTTCCCTTTTTGTACCCCCAAGAGCTTAGGGCATAGATTCCTCGCCCAATCAGCACGAAGCGCGAATCTTTTATCAGTTCATTGTGGATCGCCTGGCTAGTTACATTTTTACGCTTAAAATTAGACCTAGCAATCTCATCGGCAATTTCCGAAAAATGCATCGGTTCTTTTTTGGTTTCTAGTATTACAAAAATTTTGTCGCGAATGTTCTTAGGATTTACGGTTGGCCATTTGGTTAGCCCCCATACCCCGTTCAGGGTAGCCAATAGCTTTGAGATCGAGGCGGTAGCCTTTATGTAATTGGGGTGTTCATAGTCTAGTTTGCTATCGAGCTCTTCCAGTGTCATTGGCGCTTTATTCTCTTTGATAACCTTTACAATTTCATCTACTCTATCTCTAATTGCCTTGTTGTCGCCATACTCGGCGATACCTACTGCGGCATTGTAACGGTCATTTTCTTCTACTACGGCTAAGTTCTTTGAAAAAGTAGCAATAAAATAAAGACCGGTCTTTTCGGAAGCAGTAGCGGTCCTATTATAAACTTTGTCGGCTAAATCGGAAATCTTTGCCACTCTCCCCATTTCAGTTAAGTTACGGATCAAAACTTTTTCGGCTACGGCTAGTTCGGGGATCTGATTCTCTTCTGCGGCAATCTGAAGGCGAATTAGGATGGCTTTTTCGAGCTGTCTGACTCGCTCTCTGGTAATTGATAGCATCTCGCCAATTTGTTCAAGAGTTTCCTTTGTCCCGCCGAGTCCAAAGCGTCGGGAGATGATTTCTTTTTCACGGTCTTGTTCAATGATTTCTAGGCTGCCAGAGATTGCATTTTTGAGAATTTCCGCATTTTGATCCATCAGTATGTTTCCTTATCTCACTACTGTTATTATTGTTAGTTTTAATTATAATATCATAGTTTTATGATAATGTCAACTATGAAATTTACTATTTCCTCGTACTATTGTAGCACATTTTTTACATTTAAAAAAGAAAGTGTAAAAACATAAGTTTTATAGGTGTTAGCTAATTTTGACAGCTTCATTCCCTACTAAATCTTTAAGTTTTCCTAATAAATCTTCCGTTATTTCTACTTTGAAAGGCATTCGGAGTGGGCGCTTTCGTTCCCCATCACGAAGCACCAATACTACTTCCTGGAATCCGGGATTCAAGTCTGCTAATCGTCGAATCGCTGCTAATGTATCGGTATTATTGGCATCTTCTATAAGTATATATAGCCGTTCCTTACGTGGATCTTTTGGTGGTTCTTTTAGTACGCGAGGGGTATCTATCATCGGAGAAACATTACGCGCTTCTTTCCCATCCGTACTGCTACTATATACACGCTCAGCCGAAGTTTTACCTTGTCTTCTGCCAGTATTTGGGGCCATTGTTGGTGAGGCTAATTTTGTACCGGTTGGCTGATAGCTCTCTAGTATCGCATCTGATACTAATTCTATTGTTTCTGCCAATAACTTTACATCAGATGTAATATTGCCATCTTTGTCGGTAGCATTTATTTTTCCGCGCACGCGCACTACGTTATCCACTTCTAGCTTACCACCATATTCAGCAAACACACTTGGGAATACAATAAATTCTGTCTCAGCGGATTTATTCTCCATTTTTACGAAAGCCATCTTATCGCCTTTTTTTGTTAGGATTGTTCGTACTGCGGTAATAATCCCCCCTACCGTTACTATTTTGTTATTATTTTCCGCACTGATTAGATCCATTGGGTGGGTTTGTTCTTCGAAATAAGTATCATATTTATCCAGTGGATGAGCCGAAAGGTAGAGTCCCATCAGATCACGCTCCCACAAAAGCTGCTCCTTTTCCGGATGTTGTATGGGTGCTTTCTTGATTTCCACCTCTGGCACAGCCCCGGCTTCTCCCATCATGCCGAATAAATCTGTTTGCCCAGAACCGACATCTTTCTGAATCTTGGCTCCATATGCCTGCACCGCCTCTAGGTTGAATAGTAGATCTGATCTAGAAAAGCCAAATCTATCAAATGCACCAGTTTTGATGGCTGCTTCCCAGGATTTCTTATTAAACTTAGTACTATCTACCCGTTTGGCGAAATCACAGATAGATTTGAATGGCCCATTTTTATCTCGCTCTGGAATTACATACTCTTCTACTAGGGCCTTCCCCATGCTTTTAATGCCGGAAAGTCCGAAGCGAATTGTCTTCTCTCCGCCCACAATACCGAAATCCCCATAACTTTGATTAATATCTGGCCCCAATACCTTCATCCCCATTCGTTTGCATTCGGCAATTTCTATGGCTAGGCGGTCTGTCCAGCGCATATCGGCGGTCATCAAAGCTGCCATGAATGCATCTGGATAATGTGCCTTTAGATACGCTGTCCAATAAGCAATTAAGGCATAGCATGCCGCGTGAGATTTATTGAAACAGTAATTTGCGAAATCCAATAATTGGCCCCAGAATGTCTCTGCAATTTCCTCAGTGGCGCCACCTATTTCTATCGCACCCTTGATAAATTCAGGCTTCACTTTCTTCATTAAATCAATCTTTTTCTTGCCGACTGCTTTACGCAGTGTGTCCGCCTGCCCACCGGTAAAACCGCACCATTCCTTACTAATCTGCATGAACTGTTCCTGATAAATCATGATGCCATAAGTATTCTTTAATGAATTCTCTAGGCCTGGATGCAGATACGTAATTGGCTCTTCGCCATGCTTGCGCCTAATAAAGGAGTCAATGAATTGCATCGGCCCAGGGCGATAGAGCGCCACCATAGCGATGATGTCTTCAAAAGTAGAAGCCTTGAGGTCGCGCAAATATCGCTTCATACCGGCAGATTCTAGCTGGAATACACCAGTGGTCTCTGCCCTCTGTAAAAGCTCATAAGTCTCCGGGTCATCTAGGGGCAATGCGGATAGATCTATATCATTCTTATAAACTTTACGAATCATACGTAATGCATTGTTAATTACGGACAAGTTTGATAGCCCCAAGAAGTCCATTTTGAGCAGGCCCAGCTCCTCTACCTGTCCCATTGGAAATTGGGCGGCAATCGGGCCTTTTGCTGAAACCTCCAAAGGTAAGAACTTTACCAAGTCATCTGGTGCGATAATCACCCCACAGGCGTGTACGCCATGGTTACGAATGGTACCCTCGAGCCTCGAGGCAAAATCTATCACCTCTTTTGAAGTAGGATTCGTTTCATACTCTTGTTTTAAATCTGGTACATCCTTTATCGCATCGGCTAGATGTACATGATGCCCCATTACCGGATCTGGCACCATCTTGGCTAGCCTATCGGCTTCTGCATAGGGCACTTCTAGAACTCGTGCTACATCGCGCACTGCATTCTTCGCCATCATCTTACCGAAAGTTGCGATATTGCTAACTCTGTCAAACCCGTACTTATTCGAACAATACTCTATAACCTCATCGCGCCTCGTATCTTGAATATCTGTATCAATATCTGGCATACTGATACGATCTGGGTTTAAAAACCGCTCAAAGAGTAGATCGTATTTTAATGGATCTAGTTCGGTGATCCTTAGCGCATATGCCAGAATTGATCCTGCTGCACTACCACGACCTGGACCATATACGATACGCTGCGATTTTCCCCAGTTGATGAAATCCTGCACGATTAAGAAATATCCATTGTAGCCCATCTTGTCTACCACGGATAATTCGTAATCGATACGAGGTAGTATCTTATGTGCATCATCGCGAACCTTATCTACCTCTTCTAGGATCTTACGACATTCCTCCACGGTAAGATTTGTAGTCTCTTCCAACTTCTTCCCGCCATATCTGTAAACCAGGCCTTGAAAGACTAGCTTGTCCAAATAGGTTTTTTCATCTTCTCCATCTGGCACTGGAAATTTAGGAATCAAAATTCGCCCCAGCTGTAGGTCTACACTGCACCTGTCTGCAATCCTTTTAGTATTAAGTACTGCTTCTGGACATGTTTCTTCCCAATGTTCTATGATTTCCGTTGCCGGTATTACATGTAAATCGTAATCTTTCAGAGTCATACGGTTAGTGTCGGATAAATTCGCTGCTGTGCCTATACATAGCAGTACCTCGTGCGCATCTTGGTCTTCTTTTGTTAAATAATGGGCATCACAAGTCACTACTAGTGGTAGGCCTAGTTCTTCTGCGTGTGCCATTAGCCAATCGTTTACTTTTTTCTGTTCTGTCGAATGGGTGGTTGATTTTGGGTGTCCATGATCTTGCATTTCCAAATAGAAACGGTCTTTAAACACATTGCGGTACCAGTCAATTAATTCATAGGCTCGCTCATCATCCCCGGCTCGTATTGCTTCTGAGATTTCCGACCCCATACAACCAGAAAGACAAATAATCCCTTCATTATATTTTTTTAGCTCATCATGATCGGTGCGTGGTTTATAATATTTTCCATGTTCTTCCGCATTGCTCATTATTCGGCAAAGGTTTTCGAAGCCCTGATTATTCATTGCGATTAGTGTAATATGAAATCGCTGTTTATCATGCGCCGGGTCTTTATCGGTCATTTTGCGTGCCGCTACATATGCTTCTAGGCCTAGTAGCGGCTTTATCCCAGCTGCATTGCATTCTTTGTATAATTCAACCAAGCCAGACATGGTACCATGGTCTGTTACTGCCACGGCTTCCATGCCTTGATCCTTTACATATTTTACTAATTCCGGTATCTTAGTTAAACCATCCAGCAAAGAGTAATGAGTATGGTTGTGTAAGTGTACGAAATCGCTTGGTTTTAATTTCATTTTTTATCTGCAGACTTCTTGTCGGCGGTCTTTTTTTGCAACTTTCTCGGTCTTTTCGGCTTCCTTGGTTGCCTCTTTTTCTATATTCTCGCATTTTTGACATTCATCTTCGCAATCACAATTGTCTTCATAACCGCAACCTTTTTTGTTGGGGATAAGTTTTCCCGCTATTGCACCTGCTATTGCACCGAGTGCTGCCCCTAAAAAGAATTTGCCGGCTCCACTCTTATTCTTCTCTGTCATCTTTTTTCCTCTCTTTTAACTTTTCCTTTAACTTTGGATTAATGTACTTATCTACGAACATTTCCATTGTGCCGCCAATTGAGGTCATGCCTTTCACGTTCGAAACAATTCCATTTGCATTCTTAGCGATATCTTGACTTTCTATCACTACTTTGCGCATTTCCTTGCTTACACCAATCAATCTAATGAATAATATAATTCCCGTAATTAAGAATATAAAAAGCGTTACACTCAATATTGATACCAATATCCACTCAGCTGTATTCATTGTGTATTTTTCTCCCTCTTTTTGCTTAATGAGCTATTTTGAAGCCTCTACGATTTTGCGCACGTCATCTCCGTAATCGGTTTCTGATAGTACATACTCTAAATGCGCCAAGAAGTAATTTTTCGGGTCACCGGTAGTGATCCACTTGCCTTTACTGCGTGCCACTATCACATCGCCCTCCTCGGCTAATTTGGTAATCGCATCCACTGTCCATAGCTCACCATCTAGACCAGTATTTGATGGTAGTAAGTATTTAAATACCTCTGGTGTTAATAAATATCGGCCGTAGCTAGTTAGGTTACTTGGTGATAAATCTGGAGTTTTTGGCTTTTCCACGATATGACTGAGTGTCCCATTGTCCTTTAATGCAATCATGCCATATTTATGCCAAACCTCTTCTGGCATCTCTTGAGCCGTAATGATAGCCTTGGCATTTGGATTCTTTTCATATTCATCAATTAGGGTCTTTACATCGCTCGAGCCTAAGATTAGATCATCGCTATAAAGTACTACAAATGCCTCCTCATTCTCTACGAATTCTTTTGCCGATACGATTGGCGAGCCATTTCCGTATGGCAAATCGGCTAATTGCTCTATTACGGTAATCTTAGGAAAGTTTAGTACTTCTTCTACTGGCTCAAACCGACTAGATTTTCCCTGCTTGTCTAGCAAAGCTTTTACATTCTCGGCCTTATTATGGAAATAATCATCATAAATCTCTTTAGATTTGGTGTTTGGTGTTGCGACAATGATAATTTCCTCAATTCCGGCAGCCACGCACTCTTCCACGCATAACTGCATTACTGGCTTTGCGCCAATTGGGATCATGGCCTTTGGAATAGTCTTAGTAATTGGTAGATAGCGGCTGGCAAACCCAGCATCAGTTATAATTGCTTTTTTAATAGATGACATATAATCTCCTTAAAAACTAATTATAGCACAGGAATATCTATTTCTTCTGTTTTCTGGACTGTTTCCGTGCTATCTTGTCCTCGATATTCTGAGAACGATTGTGCACCCCATAGATTGCACTGGTGACCCCCACTATTAATACATATGCGCCGAAGAATCTTGCAAAGGTTGTAATTTCAAAATTTCCTGCATTCAATATAACTATGCCAATAATACAGCCACAGACTCCGGTCATTATGCGAATAAAGCGATCGGTTGGGTCCACTGTAGACAAGAAGCCGTGAAAAATATCAATGATACCAGATAGTACTGTGTAAATTGATAGTATGATAACGCTGGTCGCTAAATCGCTTTTTGCGAAAAACAGAAGTGCGACTGCCGCCACTACATCTATACCTGCATCAATCACGGAGTTAATCCACCCGCGGCGCTTAGTCGAATTATATAACGCACTCACTGAATCTACTATGCCCATCAATAATAGAAAAACACTGACTTCTGCCATTATGTTTTCTATTCCGGTCATTCCGCTAAACAATAATAGGAAGCCAAATATGCCGGCCAAAATTCCGCGGACAACAAAGATAGCCCAATGTTTATCTATGTATTTACGATTTATTTTTGCCATAAAAATCCTTTATTACTTATGGTTATTATAGCATAAAGAGTCAAAAGTTATAAGGTCACAATACCTAAACGTGTCGAATTTTCTTGCGTGTGCTTTCTATCATCTTTGTAACTTGATATTTTGCTGGTTTCAAGATTAAATCATGTGCCGGAGTATATTTTAGCTCTTCGCATCCAAATGAACGTTTGAACTCACTTACACCGTAAAAACGATGCGCTTTTTCATCCGGCTCCACAATTCCCCACAAATTATATCTTGTGCATCCGCGCTTTCTGGCTTCTGTCATTGCTGCAATATGTAGAAGGGGTGCTGATGAATATTTGGTGCCGAGTTCAGAGGAAACCCCATAGTGATAACTAGCTTCTGCTCCGTAGAAGATTATGAAGTTTTGTGCTAGAATTTCACCATCTTTCCTGGCGGTATATATTAATACTTCATTATTTTTGGCAAATGCCTCAAACTGCTTTGTTAGGAAACTTTTTGAGAATGCTACATATTTTTGGCGTTCAGCATGCTTTTTCTCTAAGTTGCAAAACTCTGCGATTGACTCTTCTTTTGCATCGGCAGTTATTTCGATCCCAGATTTTTCAGCTTTGCGCAATTTGCGTCGTAATCCTTGTGAAGCATTGGCTAAAATCTCTGCCTCTGACTTTTTCAAATCCAGAATGCCCGCATATTCTACCGATAGGTACATCGGTGACTTTTTTAAGCCTAAACTCCGCATTAGCTTCAGGGAATTCTCTGATAGTGGCAACTGTGGGCGTACCCTCACAAAGACACAGCCGGCAGATTTACCAGTTTTGCGAATATCATCGAAAACGGCATCAACCACTTTCTTGTCGCCCCAATCCATAATAGGTCCACCGGCAATTGCCATATAGGTGCCGCGTTTAGCGGTCTCTACTACTCCGGCATAGGCGGCTATCATTTTGCCATTATTGTTTAGTGATCCGCGCCGTACTATTTTCTTGCCACGATTTTTATGAAATTCATAAAAATCCCAAGACTGCAAAAAATTTGCCTCTGGGTGGGAGGTAATAAAATTATCCCACTCCTCTCTCGATTCTACTTCTACCATGTTCATAAATGCCTCCGCTTTTTACGCGCTTTTTCAACAACTAAGTTTTTAAAATAGCCCAACTTATTAATAATTAAATCATGCGCCGGTACATACTCCACGATTTTGCCGCCAAACCCGGTTTTAAATGTAGTTACGCCGGCATACCGATGGTTTGGCTGCCCGGCTGGCGCAATTCCCCAAAGGTTAAACCTTTTGTAGCCTTCGGTTTTGAGATCTTTTATTACTTGCCAGAGCAAAGCATCCGCTCCCGGCATTTTGCGATTAAGAATAGTAGATGCTGCTTCATAGTAGTCTCCCTCCAGGCCACCTTTAACTATCATGCCGTAGGCGATTGGCTTATCCTCTGCGGTTTTTGCTGTATAGATTGTAATATTCTCGCCGAATGCTTCTCTTTCGGCCAGTAAAGTTTTAAGATTCGGCGGAATGAATCCTTGTCTTTTTGCTGTTTTGGCCTGTATGCGGTGAAACTCTCTAAAAACCTTTTCATCACGAGATTTTTCTACAATAATTCCCTGCTTTATAGCCCTACGCACCTCATATCTTGTTTGCCTACGCATATCAGATAGAAGCGCATCTTCTGATTTTGTTAAATCTATTATCACTGTATGTTCTGCCGCTAAGTGCATTGGCGACTTTTTAAGCCCCAGGCTTGCCAGAATTTGCAAGTTACTCGGAATATTTTCTAGCTGTGGCCGCACCCGTACAAATACACACTTCTCTTTCCTTGCGACCTCGGCAATCCTTTCGAATACCATTTCTCTTGCTTCTTTGTTATCATAGTTCAGCAATGGTCCGCATGGAATCTCTAGATACCTCCCACGTTTGGCATTTCTTACTATCATTAGGGCGTACCCTTTTCCTCCGAAGTCCTCGTTGATTACCTTGGCGCCGATCAGCTCATTCATCTTGCCATATTCTGGGGATTGCAAGAAATTTGCCTCTGGAAACTTATCAACTATTTCTTGCCACTTCACTTTTTGTCCTCCTCTAAATATTCTGCTATGATTTTTTGTGCACATCTTAAATCTTTTTCATAATAATAAGTTGGGAAGTTAATTATGCTCTTTGATACTTCTACTGCTACTGGACATTTATCCTCTGGAAAATGTACTTTTTTGTAATATCTTTCTGGCGATACTGGCTTCTCGTACCAAAATCCACCAAAATAGTATCCAGCTTCTTGTAACTTTTTAAGAACCTCTGCCCGGTTTTCCACTAAATAAAATTCCCTCAACGGTTTGCTATCGGATATCTTTTTATTTTTTAATTGCTCTAATGCCAACTTAGCTTCAAATTTAGCGATTTTTCTTTCTAGATCTAGTTTATTGTCTGCAGATCTCTCCACCCAGTGGATTTTTACCAAACACCGCATAAATGCTCCACCCAGATGTATATAAGATAGGCCACGTGAGATTGTCCCAAATAGTGGGTAGAACCTAGCCCTTAGAGTGTCTGAAACTTTCGGAAGCTTATTAGGCGCTTTAATTGTGTTTTTATAGGAGTAACGTAGGACTACTGCTCCACCAGATACTGTATCGACCACTTTGTCTTTGCCAAAAGACAGTGCTGTTGCTGCCCCTACGGTGCCAACTTCCCGACCATCTTGATATTTTGTTCCGGCCGAATGAGCGAGGTCTTCTATAATGACAAGATGATGCTTCTTGGCGAACTTTTCAACCGTTTCAATATCTACGGGATTTCCAAGAGAGTTTTGGATAATAATACCGACTATTCCATCTGCATAAACTGAGGATATTGTTTCTATATCAAAGTTTAAATTTTCTCGATTAATATCTGCCCAGACCGGAGTAAGCTCGGCGGCTTTTATTGCTTCATAAACTGCATAGCAAGTGAACCCATTTACTATGATTTTATCACCTGGTTTAAAGTATGCTTTTAGCGCTATGGCTAGCGCCGATCGTCCATTCTTGGTTAAAATTGTCTCGCCATTATATTTCTTTGTTAAAAACCTCTGTAACTCACCACGGTCTCTTTCCCTTCCTATTGTGAATGTATGTCGCCAGGCCTGTTTATTGGGGTACCCCGCTGCCACTCCTAGGAAATAATGTTTTTTCATTTTTTAATCCTTCTTATTAGAATAGTTAGCGCGCGTGCCAATTCTTCTGGACTAGATATATACGGTGCATGAGTCCAGTTGGCGTAAAACTTTAGCTCGGCGTTCGGTAACTTTTCATACATAACCATAGCCTGTCTTGGCGGAGTAGTGGTGTCTTTTTTGCCCCAAAAAATAAAAGTTTTTGTCTTTACTTTGCTAAAATCTAGGTTCTTATCTGACTCTAACATATTGGTTAAGGTCTTCTTCATGTTTTCGGGCGCTCGTGAATAATCTGTGGATCCAGTAGCCTTATGAAAAACTTTGTCTAGCAAAGGTATCTTCTTAAGTGGTCTCCCGATCTTTGCTACCTTCTCTATGATTCTTTTTCGTATGGATGGTTCGTAAACTCCCGCAGCATCCAATAGGATTAGGTATTTTAGCTTTTCTGGCTTTTTGACACACAAATTTAATAAGATTCTTCCACCATTGGAATGCCCTAAAGCAATCGCGCCATCCGGAATGTTTTGGTCGGCCCAGTTCACGTAATCTTCAATCGTGAAAACTTTATTGGATTTTTCGGTCAGCCCTGGGACACATAGCATTTTTACTTTAATGCCATTTTCCTTTAATATCTCCAAGGTGCTTCGCCATGGTTCTACTGTGTAGGTCCAGCCATGTATAATGTACAGATCGGCCATTTGCTCTCTCTTTTCTTTTATTGATAATTTTGAAATCATGAGTCTAGTCCCCAGCTTTTTCTTCGGTTTACTGCCGCCTTTTCGCGTCGGCATAATTTTTCTGCATCCTTTGGGTCTGCCAAAAGCTTTTCTATTACCCACTCTAGGTATTGACTGCCCTTAAAAATTAGCGTTTCATTACCCTGAATATGTTTTTCGATGTATTCTAAAGCTTTGCGTGGATCCAAGGTAGCTACGGCTGATACACCAAGCTTTTTGAGTTCCGGGGCTGTATATTTTTTGGTACGGCGACCAACCAATATTACTTTGTCTGGCCTCACTTCGGCTATTAAATCAGCTAATTTTTTGTGTTCTGTTGCCTCGGTTGATCCCTGGTCTACAATGTCGCCAATTACTAACCATTTCTTTTCTGCGTGCATTCGCTTCGCCATATCTAGTACTGATGCCATGGATATCATATGCGCATTATAACTACTGTCCACTATATTTATACCTTTTTTGCCTTTGAAATATGAACTTCGCCCCGGTGCTACTTTAATTCCGGAAAAATCTGACTTAAATGGTAGCTTGAGGTATTTCATCAAATCCTGCAACACCAACAAATTAAATGCAATATCTTTTGGTTCCGGATGGTTAAAATGAAAAGTCGTGTCACCATAGGTGAAGTCTGTCGAGTCTGGATAGACTACGTACTTTTTTATTTCGGTTTTATCTATCGGTATTACCTTGGCTTTAATATTCTGCGTAGCGGTCTTCATTGTATCAGATCTTGCATCGATGTAGACCAATTTTTTGGTATTCTGTGGTAGAGTAGCAAACTCCGCCACGATTGCTTCATCTATATCCTTAAATCTTCCCTCCGCTACCTCTTTTTCGAACTGGACTGCATGAGAACGCCCGACCGATACCCATATAGTGACCTCCGGTTTTAGCCACTTAGCTAAGAACTCGGTTTCATGCGGTCTTTCCCCATCTATTTCAACTACATAAAACTTTTCTTTGTGATGATGAAATAGCACCTTAAATGGGGTAGCTATAAGTAGATATATCCATCTCAACTTCGACCCACGTATTCCCTTTAGGCCTAAGATATCAAAACTAATTCCAAATGCTGAATTAGCATCATGTGAGTAGTGCGCCTTTTTCCCCATTTCATGCTCTACCAGGTTCAGCATTGTAGTCTTGCCGGCCGAACCAGTAATCGCGATTACGCGCGGATTCCAGTGCCTCAAGGTTTTACTTGCAAAATAGCGAAAGTATTTTGCCGCCACGAAATAAAAGCGCTTTTTAAACTTAGCAGCTATCATAATCTATATTATAGCAAAAAATCCCCCTTCCGGGGGATTTTAACTACATTTTTATTTCGGCATCTACGCCAGCTGGCAAAGAGAGATTTTGCAAGCTCTCGATGGTCTTTGGCGTAGCATTGGAAATATCGATTAGGCGCTTGTGCACCTTCATCTCGAAAGCTTCACCACCAGTCTTGTATACGTGTGGTGATTTCACTACGGTGAAAGTGCTACGCTTGGTTGGTAGTGGGATTGGCCCGCTTACCGAAACACCAGTGCGAATCGCGGTGTCTACGATTTGGCGTGCGCTCTGATCGATCACCCGATGATCGTAAGCCTTTAGGCGGATACGAATCTTCAGGCCCTCATCTTTTTTGGCTTCTGTCATATCTTGTCCTTTCTTCCCTATAACCTTAGATAAGCTCTTAGATGACTTGTCGATAAGTTTTTAGGGCTAGATAATTAGTTGATATATTCTCTCATTATATCACACTTTACCTTAAAAGTAAAGCGGCCCCGCATCGCTGCGGGGCTGGGCTTAATGTGCATAAAGTATGTCAACAAGTCGCAAGTCCTTTTAGTCTTTTATCCTATAATCACCTTTTCTCGCTAAAAATTCTAATTTCGTGATAATAATAAATGTTGCCTAAGATAAATAATGCAATAAACAAGAAAAATACATATACAATCGGGTAAAATAGCTCGTATTCTGGCGCCACCATTTCTGCCGCTATCAGCCCCACTAATACTAGAAAAGCCATCATTGGCACAAAATAGGCAAAGAAAAATACCGTTCTCCCATACAAAGTATTTGAAAAATCACGAATCAACTTTCTCATTTCTTTCATGCTTAAATTATAGATACTCTTTTTCTCGCTCATTTTACTCCTTATGCTTATATCAAAATTATATCATAAAAAATAGCCCCGAAAGGAGCTATTTTTATAAGTGGCTATATTATTTTATAACCTTGGTAATAACACCAGAACCAACGGTCTTGCCACCTTCACGGATAGCGAAGCGGTCTTGTTCGTTCATGGCTACTGGGGCGAGCAACTTAACCTTGAAGGTAACCTGATCGCCAGGCATTACGATTTCCTTGTCAGCTGGAAGTTCAACTTCGCCAGTCACATCGGTGGTGCGGAAGTAGAACTGTGGCTTGTAACCCTTGGAGAATGGAGTGTGGCGACCACCTTCCTCTTTCTTCAAGATGTAAACCTGTGCCTCAAATTCAGTGTGCGGGGTGATCGAACCAGGCTTTGCAATCACCTGACCACGCTCGATCTGATCACGCTCAATACCACGAAGGAGAAGACCAGCATTATCACCAGCTTGACCTTGATCCAAAGTCTTGTGGAAAGCCTCAATACCAGTTACGACTGATTTTTGAGTGTCTTTAAGACCAACGATTTCAACTTCATCATTCAACTTTACGATACCCTGCTCGATACGGCCGGTAGCCACGGTACCACGACCTTTGATTGAGAATACATCCTCGATTGGCATAAGGAATGGTTTGTCAAGATCGTGCTCTGGGATATCGAAGTACTCATCCATAGCTTTAACAAGTTCCATGACAGCATCTTCAGCTTCTTTGTCACCTTCGAGAGCCTTGGTTGCAGAACCCTTGATAATTGGGGCATTGTCGCCATCGAAACCGTACTTGTTCAAAAGATCACGTACATCCATCTCAACGAGCTCAACCAATTCTGGGTCAGCTAAGTCCATTTTGTTGAGGAATACAATAATCTTAGGTACATTCACCTGGTGGGCAAGAAGTACGTGCTCACGAGTTTGTGGCAAAGGACCATCGTTGGCGGCAACTACCAAGATGGCACCATCTACCTGTGCAGCACCGGTAATCATGTTCTTGATGTAATCGGCGTGACCTGGCATATCTACGTGTGCATAGTGGCGCTTCTCGGATTCATATTCCTGGTGAGAAGTTGCGATAGTAATACCGCGAGCCTTTTCCTCAGGTGCATTATCGATTTGATCATAAGCAACTGCTTTGTTTACATCACTAGGCAAACGCTTTGCGAGCACATTGGTAATCGCAGCAGTTAAAGTAGTTTTACCATGATCTACGTGACCCATGGTACCCACATTAATATGTGGCTTGGAACGGTCAAAATTTGCCATTCAATCTCCTTCTTAATATTATTATGTTTGGAGCGCTAATAAAAACCAGCTCCAAAACTCTACTATATTATTTTAGACTATTTTTCTCCGCTTGTAAAGGGTGAAATTGTGATCTTATTACATAATTATCTACCATCCCCGGATGCGTGGTAGGCCCGGAGTGGAGGAAAGGTCCGGTAGAGCCCATCCGGGAATAGGTTACGAAACAAAGCTACAAAAACTTGGTTGATTTTTCTGCGAAATATGCTACAATTCGGGTCTGGGGGAGAACATTACTATAGAGAGGAGTGGTAACTTTGATGTTACCGAATTACAAGCTGATAAAACGCGGTAAGGTTCGCGATATTTATCAGGGAGATGATGAAAAAGAGATTTTCATTATTGCGACAGACAGCATCTCAGCTTTCGATAAGAAGCTCAATATTGAGATTCCCGACAAAGGCAAGATTCTTACATCCATATCGGCATTCTGGACCATGATCCTTGAGGATGAGGGTATCCTCACTAGTTATTTATCATCAAATACGCCAGTCTGGCGTAGCGATTATCCTGCTTTGATCGAGCCTGATTTTAGCACTACGCAATTGTTTGGCAGGGTTACCAAAATGATGAATCTTGACATGTTCCCTGTCGAATGTATTGTGCGCGGCCACATCAGCGGCAGCGCATGGAAGCTTTACGAGCAGGGTCAACGCAAGATTTGCGGAGTTGAACTGCCAGAAGGTTTAAAGAATGGTAGCAAATTACCGGAGCCCATCTTTACGCCTACTACAAAGGCTCCCGAGGGCGAACATGATGAAAATATCACGCTCGAAGAGATGTCTGAGATTCTTTGGAAACACGAGCTAGGCCGTTATGACACTGCGGTCGAAATTCGTAGGCTCTGCATTGGAGCCTACAAAATTGCCTATGACTACGCTCTGGCGCGCGGTCTCATCTTGGCTGATACTAAGTTTGAACTTGGCGTGGACAAGTGTACATACGGAATCTTTGTCGGCGATGAAATCCTTACCCCAGACTCATCGCGCTATTGGGATGCCGAGAGCTTCGTGCCTGGTTTGGCACAACAATCGTTCGATAAGCAGATAATCCGTGACTACCTTGCTGAGGCAAAAAAACGCGGTGAGAAAGATATACATATCCCGGCCGAAGTCCTTGAGCGGACCAGGCAGAGGTACATTGAACTGTATAATAGGCTGACCGGCGAAACTTGGAACCGTTAAATTCCACATCAGCTCCCCCTCGAAACTTTCCCTCTGCTCTTTGGGCGGGGGATTTTTTTATGCTGAAGCCCTGGCCGAGCCAGAGACTTTAATACAAAAATTCGCCAGTCTATTCAAATGCTGAGTCTAAAAAGTCTTGACATTATTTTTAAAATTATTATAATCATAAGCAGAGTAAGAGTTATACAAACATAAAAACTAATAAAGGTCATTAAAACACAAAGGAATAAAATGTTTGCAATATCTCGCAAGAGCGCGTTTTTACGTGCATCTATTATTGGCATTATTGTTATAACGGTATTATCTATTGCTTCTGTTTTTATTATCAACAAAAGTAAGGAGGGTGTTCATGCTAATACCGATGATGGCGGAACCGTGAATGTTGAGCCTGGTAATCAAATTAACTATGGCACATGGGTAACAAATGAATTCACCGTTTATACTGATGGAAAAACATTCCCCGGCATGTGTGCAGATCCTCGACTTGGCACGCCGAGTGGTAACTGGCCGGCGGATTTGATAAATAGTGAAAGCTCCAACCAGCAAAAAATTAAGTTGATTCTTTATATTTTCTTTAATGACACTACGGAAAACCAGGCTTTCCTCAATCAGTTTTTTGCCGAAAGCGAAACCTATCAACAAAGATACGGTTACATCCACGCAGTTGTGGGCTACCTGAATTCCGGTGATACGACAGGCTTGAATGAGAGCGAAGTTAGCTGGGTTAATGGGGTAATCTCCGCCCTTGGAAACGACATCGCCAATAATAATATTAGATGGCAAAGAGCAGAAAATTATCATCTCTACACCACGAACAATTCATCCTACCCAGGTCTCCAGCGTGTTATGTGGATCGAGGGCAAGGATATTCAATACGGTGAGATCACGGTTAATAAAAAAGATAATGATACCAACTCTTGCTCCACTACGACTGGTAGCCTATCCCTTAATGGCACTACGTTCGCACTGGTAGATAGCAATAATACAATAATCGACACCAAAACTCTTGCGAATGGTGCTTGTAGTGTCACGTTCTCCAATATTCCGTATGGTAGTTACACTATCAAAGAAACTACAGTAGCGAATGGCTACAATGGTGATTCCGATAAGGCCCTCAACCTTTCCAGTGCTTCTGCCTCCACAACTTTTTCAAATGCCCCTAAGAAAAACAAAATTACAGTCAACAAGAAGGATGCTGACACTAATACCTGTACTACCACTGCGGCGCTTTCTTTTAATGGTATTACTTTTACACTGATCAACAAAACTGGTGGCCCAGTCAAATATGGCTCCAATATTATTGCAAACAATGGCGTTATTGATGCTAAATCTCTTTCCGGCGGTTCTTGTAGCGTTGTGTTTGAAAACTTACCGTATGGTCAATACGCCATCCAGGAGTCCAATATCTCGGAAGGTTATTCTGGTGACTCTGACAAGTCAATTACCCTATCCGGCAGTGATGGTACGGTTTCCTTTACCAACTCTCCGAAAAAAGGCAAAATTACTATTAATAAAATAGATAATGATTCTGGTACTTGTACGCCTACTGGCAACCTATCACTGGTCGGCACAACTTTCGAATTGTACAATAGTACGGGTGGTTCAATTAAAGTTGGGACCCAAACCTATGCGAATGGCGACAAAATCACCACAAATTCTATTGCTAGTGGCGCTTGCAGTGTTGAATTTGATGGCTTACCATATGGCAAATATACCGTTAAAGAAACTTCGGCAAGTACTGGGTATACGGCCGATGTTGCTCAGAAGGAGGTCACTCTATCTAGTGCTACTGCTAACACAACATTTAGCAATACCAGCATTAAGGGCAAAGTTACAGTTAGTAAAACCGATAAAGATTCTGGCACCTGTACTACGCAGGGTAATGCATCATTTAATAATACTGAATTCCGGATTGTTAATAAGTCCGATAATGCAGTATATTATGGCGGCATAAAGAAGGATAAAAACGCCATTATTGACACTAAGGCCTTGGCGGATGGCGCTTGTAGTGTATCGTTCGAAAACCTCCCTTATGGTACTTATGAAATCACCGAAACCGCAGTTGGTATTGGTTACAATCGCAATACTACAGTAAAAACCATTACAATTCCTACAGACAACAATGTTAATATCACTACCTCTTTTGCCAATGAGCCTATTCTTGGTAAAGTTACAGTCAATAAAGAGGATGCTGATACTGGCACTTGTGTTAATAGCGGCTCCCTGTCGTTTGCCGGTGTCACCTTTACTATTACTAATAATTCAACCAACCCAGTTTATTACAACGGTTCCATGAAGGCCAAAAATGCCGTGATAGACACCAAAATTATGAGTGCCAATGACTGTAGTATAACTTTTGACAATCTGCCCTACGGTTCATACATTATCAAAGAGACTAGAACAAGTGAAGGTTATCAATTGAATTCGACTCCGCAAACCATCACAATTCCAACTAATGACACTATTGATGTTTCTACGACTTTTTCCAATCAGCCGATTCGCGGTGATGTTAAATTTGTCAAAATGGATAGAGCGAATGAGAAGCCAATGCGCGATGTCATCTTCAGCATTTCTGCCATTGATGAAAACCAGGAAATTAAAGAGACTCACATTGTAGTTAGTGATAAAAATGGCGTAGTCGATACATCTTCTAGTTTTATCTTGCATTCCATTAATACGAATGGTTATGATGCTCTCTATGATGAAATAGATCCTATTTCCTTCTCTGGTTATGGTACTTGGTTTGGACTTGATAAAAATGGCAATAGTATACCAGTCAAGGATAGTGTCGGTGCTTTACCGTATGGTACGTATATTATCCAAGAACTTCGCTGCGGTTCCAACCTTTTCTGTAGTAATATCTTAAATCGAAAAGCTACTATTACAATTGATAGTGCCAATCAAGTAGTAAACCTCGGCGAATGGGATAATACTTGTACCAAATTTACCCTAGAAACCACTGCAACTGATGCCGAGGATGATGATAAATATATCGAAGTTAATCAAGAAGTTAAACTAAAAGATACTATAGATTACTGTGTTAAGCCAAATACGGATTTCCTTGTTAAAGGTATTTTGATGGATAAAAGTACTGGCGAACCACTTCTTGTTAATGGTGAGACAGTAGAGAGTAGTACTAAGCTTCGCTCCGAAACCGAATGCGGCCAAACTGAAATGGTCTTTACATTTGATGCTTCGAAACTTGGTGGCAAGGAATTGGTGGTGTTTGAAACTCTATATTATAAGGATGATATCATCACTAAACATGATGACATTGATGACTTGGGTCAAACTGTAGAGATAGTTAGCGTTCGCACTTTTGCCACCAACGATGCAACTGGAGAAAAACTCTTACCGCTTGATGAAGATGTAGTTATTAAAGATGAAGTTAAGTATTGCTTGAAACCTGGCGAAGAATACGTAGTTAGTGGTGTACTAATGAATAAAAGTACCGGCGATGCCTTGCTAATAAATGATAAATCAGTAGAGGCTGAAGCCACTTTTACCCCAGAAGAAGCTTGTGGAACAACAACTATGTATTTCAAATTTAACACTAAAGACCTTGGCGGAGCCGATCTTGTGGTATTTGAAAGTCTGTATCGTGATGATGAGCTTATCTTAGAGCACCATGACCTAGAGAATGGAGATGAGACTGTTAGCGTGGCTCCTCCAACTCCAGATACTGGCTTCGTAACTAGGTCCGCTGGTGGTAGTGGTGGCACTGTAAATATCCTCTGTATTGCCGGTGGTATTGCTTTGCTTGGCATGGGTAGCTATTATGCTCGCCGATATTTCGCCAGGAAGAAATTTATGAAGAAGTTCTAAGTACTTGCCAATAAAATAAGCCGGTATTAAATCCGGCTTATTTTTGCTGAAGAGATTACTTTGAATTTCTCTTTTCGATAATCTCCTGCGCCACATTAGGTGGTACTTCCTCGTAGCCAAATAGCTCCATCGAGGATGCTGCACGACCCTGGGTCATGCCACGAAGATCGCCAGTATAACCAAAGAGGTTTGCTAGAGGACAGAAAGCTTTAATTAGCTTAGCGCCACCATTGAGATCTTCCATTTCATCAATACGGCCTCGGCGTGAGTTAATATCACCAATCACATCACCCATGAAATCTTCCGGTGTAGTAATTTCCATCTTCATTACTGGCTCTAGCAGTACCGGATTGGCGCGCTTAATGCCTTCACGAGTAGCAAGGGCACCAGCCAAGGTAAAGGCGAGCTCCGAAGAGTCTACATCGTGGTACGAACCATCATATAGTGTAGCCTTAATATCTACTACTGGGTAACCAGCGATTACGCCACCAGCAAGAGTATCTTCAACACCTTTTTGTACTGGCTTGCGGTACTCTTGAGGAACCACGCCACCTTTAATTTGGTCGATAAACTCAAAGCCTTTCCCTGGTTCATTCGGCTCAAACTTAATCCATACATCACCATACTGACCACGACCACCAGACTGCTTGATGTGCTTACCCTGGGCCTCAGCGGTACCACGAATGGTTTCACGATACGCTACTTGTGGAGCGCCAGTATTGGCTTCTACGCCGTGTTCACGTTTCAAACGATCGATAATAATTTCTAGATGCAACTCGCCCATACCAGAAATAATAGTCTGACCAGTTTCTTCATCTGTGTGAACACGGAAAGTCGGGTCTTCCTCAGCCATCTTTGAAAGACCAATGCCCATTTTTTCTTGGTCAGCCTTAGTCTTTGGCTCTACCGCGATAGATACCGGTGGATCTGGGAAGTCGATAGATTCTAGCAGGATTGGATGGGCTGGACTGCAGAGTGTGGTACCGGTAGTAACGTTCTTTAGGCCCACTACTGCTGCTATATCGCCTGCGCCAATTTCTGAAATATCTTTTCGGTCATTCGCATGCATACGTACTAAGCGACCGATACGTTCTTTATCGCCAGTGGAAGCATTAAGTACTGTATCGCCAGATTTCAATTTACCAGCATAGACACGGATAAAGATTAGCTTTCCTACGAATGGATCAGTTGCGATTTTGAATGCCAATGCGGTTAGAGGCTCTGAATTGTCCGCTTTGCGCACGACCTGATCGCCAGTCTTTGGATCTACGCCTACGGTTTGGCCTTGATCGCGATCTAGAGGAGATGGTAGGTAATCTGTCATCAAATCTAGCACTTTTTCTACAATCACGCCACGACCATCGCCGCCGGTTACTAGGAAGAAATCGCCATCTAGTACGCGCTTGCGAAGAGCTGATTTTAATTCTTCCGTAGTGATCGCATCTTCGCCTTCTTCAAAGAACTTGTTCATTAAATTCTCATCGGCTTGCACAGCCTCTTCGATTAGCATCGAACGAGCATTTTTGGCTTTTTCGAGCATATCTGCTGGAATTTCGCCGACAGTTAGCTCATGATCTGCGTAATCTTTGTAGGTGTAGGCCTTCATATCTACGAGATCTACTACGCCACAAATATCTTTTTCAAAACCAATTGGCAAATGAATCGCCACGGCGTTCTTTGACAAACGCTTATGGATTGAATCAAGTGACTTATAGAAATCGCCACCGATTTGGTTGATTTTGTTTACGAAGCAAATACGTGGAATACCATATTTGGTAGCCTGGCGCCATACGGTTTCAGACTGTGCCTCAACGCCCATTTTACCATCAAATACCACTACGGCGCCATCAAGTACTCGAAGGCTGCGCTCCACTTCGGCGGTAAAGTCGATGTGGCCCGGAGTATCAATAATATTAATCTGATGATTCTTCCAGTAAACTGTTACGGCAGCAGAAGTAATCGTGATACCACGCTCCTTTTCCTGCTCCATCCAGTCGGTATCAGCACCGCCAGTACCACCTTTTACTAGGTCGATTTTATGTTTTAACCCAGTGCGATAAAGAATCGCCTCTGAGGTTGTAGTCTTACCTGCATCAATATGAGCGATAATCCCGATATTCCGCAGATTTTTTAGGTCTTTAACTTCAGTAGCCATATGCTCCTTTTAAATTATTATTTTTTAGTCCTTTCTAAGTTCCACACTCAAAAACAAGACATATTTTAACAAATTATACCATATCTATTCTTAAAAACAAACGAATTTTAGAAAACTAGGACAACTTTTTGCGCAAAATTTCTTGGACAGATGATGGATTGGCTTTGCCATGAGACTCCTTCATCACCTGGCCTACTAGGAACCCAATAACTTTCTCTTCTCCTGCCCGGAAATCTGCCTGGGCTTTCTGGGTTTCTGGCTTGGCTAGTACTGTGTCTACTATTGCTTCCAAAGCCCCCAAATCATTTTCCTGAATTAGCCCCAGCTCTTTTGCGATAGTCTTGGTGTCACGCCCTTTCATTTGCGGGTCAAATAGCCGCAAGAACACTTCCTTGGTAGCAGTAGAGCTTAGCTCCTTTTTTTCATTCATCTCGGCTAGGTCGTTTAGTTGCTTAGCACTTGGCAAATCATTCAAATACTCGGCTGACTTTTCCTCGGCCAATAGTACGGAAGTAAAGAGATTTGACACCAGCTCAATAGCACAGCTGTCCGAAATTCCTGCTACCTCACCGAGTTTGCTCATAAGTTGAGGATAATCTAATAATGTCTCTAGAGTTTCTGACTTGATAACCTCACCAAAAATCTTACGATAATCTGCTGGCATTAATGGTAACTTTGCGGATTCCTCAGCAATAAAATCAGCAGATAAATTGATTGGCGGCAAATCCGGCTCTGGCATGTAGCGATAATCTTTGGCCTCTTCTTTACTTCTCTGCCCAGTAGTCTTACCGGTATTATCGTTCCAGCCACGCGTTTCCTGTATTACTTTTTCGCCCGCATCTAGGAGCTTACTCTGCCGCGCAATTTCGTACTCTACGGCTCTTTCTACGCTTCTAAATGAATTCAGATTCTTTACTTCGGCGCGTGTGCCAAGCTCTTTTGCTCCCTCTGGCGCCAAAGATACATTTACATCAAATCGCATATTTCCATTGTATAGATCACCGTATGACACTCCAGCAAAGATCATTAAGCGCCAGAGCTCTTTGCAGTAGTCGTGTGCATCTTTTGCTGAATGGATGTCTGGCTGAGAAACAATCTCAATCAATGGTGTATCTACGCGATTCAAATCCACTAATGAGTAGGTATCAAAATGTGTAAGCTTCCCTGCATCACCTTCCAGGTGTGCATGTTCTATTCGGATTTTGGTGCCAGATGGTAATTCTATATAGCCCTCACCAATAATTGGGTAGTAAAACTGGGTAATCTGGTAGCCTTTTGGCGAATCTGGATAGAAATAGTGCTTGCGGTCAAACCGAGAATTAGCATTAATCTCACAATTCATGGCTCTTCCGGCTAAAATTGCATATTTTATTGCTTCGCCATTCAACCTTGGTAACATTCCCGGCAAAGCGTAATCTACTGGCGATACGCAGGAATTTGGCTCTTTATGGCGTGCATCATTATCTACTTCCGAAAACAATTTGGTTTTAGTTGCTAACTGCACATGGCACTCTATGCCGATAGTTGGAATATATTTCATTAGATAGCTCCTAGGTCTTTTAGGGCCTGTTTATAAATTATTAATGCATTGCTCGCCTGCTTATAACTGACTTCTAAATCTGGTTCATGCGCTATGGCGTTCCGGAGTTTATGTGCGCGCCACACGGCATTAATATCGGTAAACCTACTACCAGATCTCTTGAGGCGGTCCCCCATCGTTTTGCCTGGTATTCCCATCTCTACCATAGCCTTGTCTAGTAGCTTGTCGGCTTCAATGATTGCTATCATAAAAGTAGCTGCATTGTCTTGCCTTAATTTATTCTCTATTGCTAGGAATCTAGATTGATAGGCCTCCATATTGAAATGATGTGTGCGCTTCCCGGTCAACAGTATCATTACAAACACTAAGGCTGCCACAATTAGGACTGCAATTACAAAAGTTACTACGCCGCCATCCATTAGAGAATACCCCGATTAATATTGACTTTTTTGCTAAAGTATGATATAATAGAATTACATCTAATCATCTTGTAACTCCTTAGCGAACTCAATTAATGATCTGTCGCTACGCCGAGGCCCTATTAGCTGTAGTCCTAATGCTATACCTTCTTCGGTCTTTCCGGCCGGAACGGTGAGTCCTGGCACGCCGGCCAAATTTAGTGGTACAGTCATCGCATCCTCCAGATACATAGCTACCGGATCATTGGTCTTCTCGCCCAGTTTAAATGCTGGATTCGGTGTAACAGGCGAAAGGATGAAATTGCATTTTTCAAAAGCTTTTTCGTACTCTTTTATGATCAAAGTTCGTGCCTTAGCTGCCTTTAAGAAGTACGCATCATAAAAGCCACTAGATAATACAAAGTTGCCAATCATGATACGCCGCTTATTCTCCGGCATAAAACCTTCGCCGCGGGTATTTTTATAAAGCGCATCTAAATCTTCCGATTTCTCCGACCGAAACCCATACCTCACCCCATCATAGCGCGAAAGATTACTGGCTATTTCTGCTGGCACGATAATATAATACGCCGCAAGCGCATATTTCAATGCTGGCATTTCTAGCTCTACGATTTCGTGACCTTTAGACTTTAATAAATCAATCTTGCTTTGCAAAGCTTTACGAATCTCTGGATGAACGGATTCGTTGTCAAAATCTTTAATGACTCCTATGGAGATGCGAGAACTATCCAATTTCGCATCTAAAGGCTCATTGTAGTAATTCGGCAGTGTCGTCATATCTTTCGGGTCTTGTCCACTGGTAATTTCCATCAGCAAATTCATATCATCTGGTGTTTTAGTGAAAAAACCAATACAGTCTGTGGAGGAGGCCATCGCCACTACTCCGTAGCGGGAGATGGTACCATAAGTTGGCTTCAGGCCATATATACCATTGAATGAAGCTGGTTGTCGGATCGAACCGCCAGTATCTGTACCGGTGGCAAATTCTACAATATCTAACGCTACCGCTACTGCCGAGCCACCGGATGATCCCCCGGCTACTCTCTCTCGATCATGGGCATTAAAAGTTGGCCCGAAATAAGAATTTTCCGTAGAAGATCCATGTGCAAAAGCATCCAGATTGGTGCGACCAATCATAATTGCATCTTCGGCTTCTAATTTCTTCACCGCTGTAGCGGTTACTGGGGAGACAAATCCTTCTAATATATGTGCCGAAGCTGTAGTCTGCCCTTCTGGGCTCAAGAAATTATCTTTCAGCGCATATGGTACACCTGCTAGTCTCCCCACTTTTTCGCCGCGCGCAATTCGTGCATCAATCTCTTGCGCTTTTTTAATTGCGCCATCTTCATTCAGATATGTAAATATATTATAATCCGCAAAATGCTTAGCTTTCTCTAAAGCATCTCTCACTAGCCTTTCAGCTGTCACTTTCTTGTTTGCTATCTTCATAATACTTTAGGCACCTTTATTTGATTATCTTTTTCTTCTTTTGTGAGGGCGAGTAATTGTTCCCTTGTGGCATCTTGCGGTAAAATTTCATCCGCTCGCCAAACATTTTCCATTTCGAATGCTTGATAAGTTGGTTCTATGTTGTTTGTGTCCAGTTCTTCTAATTGTGAGATATAACCAATAATATCTTTTAGATCTTTATTTAGCGAATCTATTTCTGCCTCAGATAAAGAAAAATCCGACAAATCCGCCAAATGCATGATGTCCTCGCGTTTAATTTCCATATCTTAAATTATACCATTATTTTGCGTTTCTAAACAGAATCTTTTTTACATAATTTAAGATTGGCTTAGCCTCTTTTAAATCTAGGAAATAACTTGCTGCAATATATGCAATTGCCGAAATTGCCGAAATCAACAAAAACTTCGGGATTGTTATAACTAGCGAAGTATCTGTTGCCATCAGCGGAATGAATTTTGTCATCGAAAAAGCCACGCATCCGGCAATTGCTGATGCGAATAACATTCTGGCTCCCGCCTTCCAGAATGCTCTGTCGAGCAATTCTCCCTTTGACCTACGTTGCAATATGCATAATAATATAATAATTTCTACAATTGCTCCGATAGATTGTGCCATACCTAGACCATCTACCCCCCAATCCAAAAGATAAAACCATACCGACAACAGAATCGTGAGGCCAATAGCAAATATTGACACGACAAACGGTGTCCTAGTGTCCTGGTAGGCATAAAAACCACGCGATGCAATATGAAAAACGGATCTCGCAAAAATCGCAATACATAGTGTTCCAAGGATTGAAGCAATCGTACCATTGCTATCATTGTTGCCGATGTTAGAGATAAAGCTGGTAACATATCCTCTTCCAAAGAATGCGATGATGGAAACCGGCAACGATATCCAAATTATGGTTCTCAGCGCTTGCCTAAAGGTATTATTGAATTCTCTTTTATCTCCATTTCCGAGTTCTTCGGTAAGCTTTGGGAAAAATGCAGTAGAAATTGCCACACCGATCAGGTTTACTGGCATCTGGTGTAATGATGATGCCTGGTTAAACGACCTCACCGCTCCAGCACCCATCCTGGAAGACAGGTTGGTATTAACAATTCCATTTATGTAATCAATTCCTTGATCCAGGGACCTTGCTGGCAATAATCTTAGAATAGACCTGAAGCCTTGATTCTTCCAATTAATCTTAAATTCATAATCCATTCCCAAGCCAAATAGGCCAATTAGCGAAACGATTAGCTGCATCACTGCGCCCAAGATTACGCCCAGAGCTACACCCATAATGCCGCCACCAAACACCTCAATTCCAAAAATATTAATTCCACCCGTAAAGCAAGTAATGCCGATGATGATCCCAATATTATAAATTGCCGGTGCAAAAGCATAGAATACGAAACGCCCGACTGCTTGTTGGATAGATGTCAATACAGTAGCAATCGAAAAAAGAAATGGGTTTATTGCGATGACACGTGTCATGTTGATTGCTAAAATCATACCAGACTCATCTAGTCCAGGGCTTACCACGTAACGAATTAGGGGATCCGCAAAAATCATGATTAGTACTGAAGTAATTAAAGTTAAAATTGCGAACAGATTTAGCAAGCTAGAAGACAATTCCCAGGCTGACTTCTTATTACCTGAAGCAAGTCGTTGATTAAATACTGGAATAAAAGAAACCGCCAGTGCTCCACTTGTCAATATAAAAAACATAAAATCCGGGATGGTAAATGCTGCGGTATAGGCGTCAATTCCGGTTGGATAAGTCCCCAAATAATACGAATTAAGCAAACGATCGCGAAATAAACCTAGTAGTGCCGAAATCAAAGTGGATGAAGCTAGCACGATCGCTGCCGACTTCACTGAAAGCTTCATGTTTGCTAGCTTCACTACCGACTTAAATTCGAATCTCCGCATACAAATCATTATAACAAATTCGATAATCGATGTATAATAAAAACATGAATTTTGTTTTAATTTCTGCTGAGGAATTCAGGCAGTTTGCTGATAGCAATGAATATCGTTCATTTACTCAGACACCGGAAATTGCCAAATATCGAGAATCGGAAGGCTGGATACCATATTATTTTGCCGTTAAGGAAAAAGAAGAGATCGTAGCGGCTACACTTGCTTTGGCTAAGCCTAGTTTCCTTGGCAAATCTATTTTTACAATACCAGGTGGACCGCTCCTTGATTTAGAAGATACCAGGCTTGTCGATTTTTTTCTTTCAAATATAAAATCTTACGCTAAGAAGCACAATGGCTATGTACTACATATCAGTCCGTATTATGAATTAGTTCAGCGCGACCGCAATGGTCTAGAGGTTGAGAATGGTTTTAATCATCAAAAAGCCTTAAAAAATCTTTTAAATCTAGGTTTCAAACCAATCAGTAATGCATCTCAGCCTAAATACCTTTTCGTGCTAGATATTAATGGGCGCAGTCAGGATGAAATTTGGGCCAACTTTAAAAGGAATACCAGAAATCATATCCGTAAAGCCGAAAAAATGGGTGTTCAAATACGTGAAATTAATGATAGCGAACTTCTTAAATTGAAGCAAATCACCCAGTCCACATCAAAGCGCCGTAATTTTACCGATCGCCCATTGGAATATTACGAAAAAATGTATGAACTCTTTGTACCTAGAAATGAAGCAAAATTTATTCTTGCTGAGGCCGAAATTAATGGAGAGATGGTGTCGCTTTCTGCAGCCATGTTTATTTTATATGGTGATGAAATCATCTATCTTTTTTCTGGCTCCGACCAGAAGTATATGCGAGACTATAACGCGCAATACCTTATACAATGGTACATGATTAAGTATGCGGCTGACCACGGGTTTAGTAGATATAATTTTTATGGCATACAAGGCCTGCCTGATCCAGATTCTAAAGATTATGGCATTTACGAGTTCAAGAAAGGCTTCGATGGTCATGTTGTTGAATTAATCGGTACTTATGAAGCTCCGCTTAGTGGACTTTTTTACCTAAAGAAAGCATTTTCTAAAGTGAAAAATTACTTACATCGATAGTAATTATATAGAACTCTGAGCCTGAGCTTCACCGGCTTTTGTTTTAAGAAAACATTCTTTTGCCAATTTGGAAAGTACTGCTTTAGCATTTTTCTTGAACGCCGGAATCCGCTTCTCCCCTCCCTAAACTTGCCAAAATCCTTCGCTGAGTCAATTAGTAAATTCCATATAAAGAACCATTCTAGCTCGCTGTGATATTCTCCTATGGCATCATTCTCATCGAATCTAGCATATAGTCCCGCTAATGCCGAAAAAATATCAAAATAATGCGGATCCCAGCTAGACTTATGCAGGACCGACTCTGGATTTTGAAAGTAGTTATATAGTGGCTCATCCACGCAGGCAAATTTGTCCGTATAAAGTATTAGGGCGGACATTAACTCCATGTCTTCATGGATAATTCCTTCGCGGAATTTAAAACCATGCTCTTGCCACCAGGATTTTCGAATTAATACTTGTACTGGGCCCAAACCGTATCTTACGAACCTGCTTTTATAGTTCTTTTGGCTGGGGCAGACGGCTGACAAATAATCTGAGTGTCCATCTGGAAAAAGTCTTTGCATTCCTAGCATAACCAAATCTGCTGAACTTTTTCTCGCCGTTTCTAACAATTTTATAACAGCATCATCCCTAATCGTGTCATCTGCATCTACAAACCAGACATATTTTCCTTCCGCCTTTTTTAGACCATAATTTCTTGTTGCCGCTGCTCCGGGCACACTTTGTTTGTAGGAGGATATAATATTTGGGCATTTCTTTTTATATTTTTCTATGATTGCGCTAGAATTATCTGTGGAATTGTTATCAATTAATAGTATCTCGGCTTTCCCGTTAAAATCATTTATAGCATTCAAAACAGAGTCTAGGCACCTGCTTAAATATTTTTCCGCATTATATATCGGTATAATAATTGATATTTCCATCACTCTACACATTATAGCATGGTAGATATTGGCTTTTAATGTCTATGTTTTTGCGGTTTTTGTATAAATTATGTATAATATAAACATGATAAAGAAAAAATCTGAGGTTATTTTGCCATCCGAAAAGAAAAAAGCGGCAAAACAGCCTAAAAAAACTGCGAAAAAGAATATGAAACTATATTCCAGCTTGAGCTATAAGCATAAGGCCAAAAAAGAAGCAGATGCCAGGCGCCGTGCTGAAGAGCTAGCCAAGCTACCAAAAGAGCCGATCAAGCGTTTCTTTGCTCGCTTGCATCCAAAACGCGTATTTAAATGGTGGTTTTCTAAACGTGGTCAAAAGACTATTTGGAAGACTATTGCCGCCTGCTTTTTAATTTTTGTCATTTTTATTGGCGGGCTATTCCTCTATTACAAGAAAGATCTTGATGAGATTCGTTTGGATGAAATGGCTATTTCTGAGACAGTCAATACCTACTTAGACCGCAACGGAGTAGTGCTTTGGCGAGATACTGGTAATGAAAACTATCGCCTAGTGGTCGATGCTGAAGATATTTCGCCATATATGTACCAAGCCACTGTAGCTATCGAGGATCGTAACTTCTACAACCATATCGGTATAGATTTCGTGGGCCTCATTCGCGCTACTTTATCTACTGTTGGTGGGCACGGTGTACAGGGTGGGTCTACTTTAACCCAGCAACTTATTAAGCAGGTTTATTTTGCTGATGAAGCCGCCAGCGCGGACCGCGGTGGCCTTACGCGCAAGATTAAAGAGTTAATCCTCGCCGTTGAGCTGGAACGTATGTATTCTAAGGATCAGATTCTAACCATGTATCTCAATCAATCACCTTATGGCGGTCGCCGTAATGGTGTAGAATCTGCTGCGCAGACTTACTTTGGCAAATCCGCTAAAGATCTGACATTGGCAGAGTCTGCCTTGCTTGCCTCTATCCCAAACAACCCAGCCATCTTCAATCCGTATAATGAATATGGTCATGATCAACTTATATGGCGCCAACAGTATACTTTGGATGTAATGGCGGATATGGGATATATCACCAAGGAAGAGGCTGAGGAGGCCAAACAGGTTGCAATTCTTGACACTATCAAGCCGGAGTCTACACAGTATGCAAATATGCTTGCTCCACATTTTGTGCTTGAGGTCCGCAAACAGTTAGAAGATAAATATGGTATTCAGACTATGCGTGCTGGTGGTTGGACCATCAAAACTACACTTGACTACCGTGCGCAGCAGATTGCTGAGGATTCCATCAATATTGGAAAAGAACAACTTTACAAGAATGGCACTGATAATCTTGCTATGGTATCGGTAGATGTCGAAACATCTCAAGTCATTGCCATGGTTGGCTCTGCGGATTTCTTTAACTCGACCTACGGAGAATTGAATGTTACTACTGATTCTTTAATTGAACCAGGCTCATCCATCAAGCCAATTCTAGACTACACGCCCCTCTTTATGCAGCGCGATGGAATAAATTATGGCCCAGGCTCCATTTTAAAAGATGAAAATATCAATAGACTTTACTGTGCTGGTTACTCTGGCAGCTGCGCTCTAACTAATGCCACCAATACTTTCTATGGTGATGTCACTATTCGTTTTTCATTGGGGCATTCGCTTAATATTGCCGCCGTTAAAGCCTTGTATATTAACGGTATAGACAATTCTCTTGAGATTGCTCATGCTCTCGGCGATATCACTTATTGTAAAGATCGCGAGGGTTATGGTCTTTCCATAGCTATCGGCTCCGGTTGTGGTGTTAAAATGGTAGAGCACGCTAATGCCTATGCCTCTCTTGCTCGAGGTGGCGCATATAAGGACCTAGCTTATATATTGGAAGTAAAGAATTCCTCCGGTGAGACCATAGAATCTTGGGAAGATAAAGAAGCCACCCGTGTGGTAGATGATCAAGTCGCCTATATGATTTCCGATATTTTAAGTGATCGTTCCGCACGCTGGGCCAACAGCACTATTGGCTTTAATATTCCAGATGTTTGGACCGCCACTAAGACTGGTACTACCACTACATCTAATTCTGCAGAAGTTAAAGACTCTCTCATAGAAAGCTATTCTACGGCGCTTTCGACCTTTGTCTGGAACGGAAATCATGATGGTGCTGGCTTTAGTATTGGTTCTGGCGACCCCGTGCGTTATGTTGTCGGCAATTTCATGGAACGTGTCCACAAAGAAGTTTACGAGCCAGATGGTAAATGGCACTATGGAGATCAGCCTGCTCGCCCAGCCGGCATTCAGACACTCACTGTCAATGGTAAGACTGATATTTGGCCAAGCTGGTTTAATTCTAGTAAAAACTCTGGCGTAGCTAAGGAGAGCTTAGTGTTTAATCGCTACAATCATTTATTAGCTTCTAGCTGTACCCCAGAAGATTATAAGATTGAAGTGGAAGTCACTAAGATTACTGATCCTATGACAGGTAATGAAGTTTATAATGTGCCAGAGCCGTATGATCGCGAAACCAGCGATACTTGTAACTATATTCCACCACAGGTTGCCCTATCCACTAGTGGTAATAGCATTATCGCCACAGTGAAGCGAGGCACTAACGATATTGCTGGCTATACGCTATACGTAAATGGAGTTGAGCAAAGTGGTATTTCGCTTGGTGCGGATGGTGTGATAAAGGGCTACACTTTGAACGGTGTCGAGTCATCTATCAGGTTTGTCGTGTCTGACTCATCCGGGTACGTTGCGACTGGCGAAATGACACTCACTCCTACCAGTAAGCCTAAAACTGATAGTAGCACTTCTAGCGGAAATTCCGACAGTGCTAGTCGCAAGACACCATAATTGGCTGGTCTAGCACTGCCTACTTCCGCTGAGCAATCTTCGCAAAAACTATCCTTCCGGATGAAGTTTCATGAAATTTCACAATTTCCACTATCAACTCTTTGCCAATTCTTTTGGCGGCGCCATCTACTATTACCATGGTGCCATCACTTAAGTGGCCCACACCTTGCCCACGGCCGGAACCTTTTTCTAGTATTTTAAGTTTGATTTTTTCACCCGGGAAAAGCTCATTTCTGATGGCTAACGCTAAGTCATTGATATTTAGCGTGGTAATTCTTTCGGCTTCAGCTACTTTTATTAGATTGTAATCTAAAGTCAGGATTAATCCTCTATTCTCTTTTGCTAGTCTGAGTAGTTCCTCATCTACTTTCTGCTTTTTCATTTCTTCATCTAGAATCCCTGTGTTGATATTTACTACTCGCTCTAGTTCGGATACCGTTTCTAGACCTGCTCTGGCGCGATTCCTTTTTTCACTATCTTTACCATCGGCAATAAGTTGTAATTCCAAAAGTACGCCTTTCGGGATTATTAAATCGCCAGTTATAAAACCGGTCCTTGCAATATTTAATATTCTGCCATCTATTAATGCGGAAGTATCTACATATATTTTTCTTTGCCCACCACGTTTTGGTTGGTACTTTCTGAATAATAAAAAATTTATTTCACCAAAAATCACTAAACTTATCAAAAATGTTGCTATTTCCATATCTTTATTTTATCATATCCTCGCCATGCTCTAATGCGTAGGCATGATTTTTGGCGACAATCTCTTGATATTTTATTACCAAATCATCACGATTATATAGTTTCACTACATCTATGGCAATGTCATAACGCGAGGCAGCATTACGCCTCAACATTTCAAATGGTGTAGTGGTAGACCCTTCTTCATTAAAGCCATGCACGCGCAATCTCCCTCGCATCGTATAGTTCTCTAATATATTTTCCAGGGTTTCTGGGTAGCCATGGAAATTTGCGATGATCGGTTTGTCGGTAGTAAAGATTTCATTAAATTTTTCTGCACTTAGCTTGTTTCCTGTTGTGCCTATTGCGCGATAAGATAAAGAGTTTATATACACGAATCTTATTTTTAGATCCGGTAAGTCTTCTTTCAGCAATCGGATTGCCTCTATCATTTCTCTTGCAACTATATCACCAGCCGCAGTAAATATAATATCTGGGTCTGGGTCAGATATGAAGTCATATATGAGAGCGCCATCTTTTACTTCCCGCTCAGCCTGATCCTTATTTAGATAACGAGGCTCATCAATCTTATTGAATGTTGTAAAATTTACAACATCTGTTGAGTTTATCATAAAATTGTATGTTGCTTCGGCCGCTATATCATCAATCGGAAAAATACAATTAGCTAAATTGCTGGGTAGGCTTAGCAGGGTGGAAATTAATGCTGGCGATTGATGAGTGTATCCATTATGATCTTGTCTCCAGCATGTAGAAGTGGATAACAAATTCACTGCCGGCATCGGCATTCGCCACGGCACTTCTTTAGATTGCTTGATGAACTTAATTTGCTGCAATAGCTGTGCGGTGATGATTGGGAAAAATGCCTCATAGCTACCCATCATTGCTGGCTCTCCATTCATCAAATGTCCGGTCATTACGCTAAATAATACATTTTCGGATAACATCTCTACGATACGACCATTTTTATTCTCTGGTAAATCCCAGGTCTTGGTAGGCATTGCCCATGCCCGCTGCTCTACTTTAAAAATCTGATCAAACTTATTCGAAGTAGTTTCATCGGGAGAAAAGAAATAAAATTTTGGGTTCTTTTCAAACTCCGCAGTCAGTAGTTCGCCTATTTTCTTTGCTGGTGAATATAACATTATATTTTGATCCCCTTTTCTTTATCGAACAATTCTGGTAGATTATATGATCTGAGCCACTCTTCAAGCTGCTGCAACTCTTCTGCGTTCTCCCTTGGATTTTTAAGAGGAATTTGATGTGAATCATGATGTAGATTGGGTCCGCCATAGCCTTTTTCGGTCTTTAAAATGTAAAATGGATTTTTTCCATCTTTGGCTAAGGCTACCTGTATCGCTTCGGTATCTTCCCCATTCAACCATATTGGCATAAAGCCAAATCCACGAATCAGCTCATTCATTTCTCTTTCGGATTTTCTTGCATAAATTGATGGCGCCGAAATCTTGTATCCATTTAGGTGTAGTATTGGTAATATTTTGCCATTATTTTCCCCACTTAATAAGTTCTTTAAATTTAAAGAGTCTATAGCCGTGGCGGTCTCTAGTTCACCATCACCTATTAGTACGGCTATAATTTTCTCCGGATGGCCTAACCCCAGCCCATAAGCATTAGCCAGTGCATAGCCCAACTCTCCGCCCTCGGTTATGATGCCTGGCGTATATGGACTAGCATGGCTAGGAAAACCATCTGGCCAGGAAAAATTCTTACAAATATAGGCAATTCCAGCCTCGCTAATTGTAGCTTTGGGGTCAATTTTTTCCAAATCTCCATCAATTAAAAGATTTGCTTGTAGGGCCGGAAATCCATGCCCGGGCCCCAGTATAAAAGTAAAGTTTGGGTTAGATTCGAAATAACTTTTAAAGTTTGCATATGCCACATTAATACCGTGACAAGTTCCCCAGTGGCCGAGTAGTCTTGGTTTAATATCTTCTTTTTCTAGGGGGCGCTCCAGTAAAAAATCATTTTTTAAATATAGCTGTGCTACAGATAAGTAATCACATAAGCGTATACGTTTCTTGATTTTATCAATGGTTTCAATATCTACATGCCCACTCATACTATCATTATAGCATAACCAATACTATCTATTTCTTTCCATCTATAAAGTTTTTGATTTTTTCTATTTCATCCCTCAGGAGTGCGGCGCGCTCAAACTCCAAATTTGCTGCGGCAAGTTGCATCTCGGAGGATAATTGCTTGATTAATGCGGGTAATTCATCTTTTGGTATACGCTTGATATCTAATTTGTTTTCTTTCTCTTTTTCTGGGATAATAGCGCGAAGCCCTGCAGAGATTTCCTTCTCTACTGAATGGGGCGTGATGTTGTGCTTTAGGTTGTATTCTTTTTGGATTTCTCGCCTGCGGGCGGTTTCGCTAATCGCCTTTTCCATGCTTTCGGTAATAAAGTTTGCATACATTATTACTTTCCCCTCTTTATGTCGTGCGGCTCGGCCAATTGTTTGAATCAGTGCTGACTCACTGCGTAGAAAACCTTCTTTATCTGCATCCAGTATTGCTACCAATGAAACCTCGGGCAAATCTAACCCTTCTCTCAGAAGATTAATTCCCACCAATACATCATATACGCCGGCGCGCAAGTCTCTCAAAATGTCTCCGCGCTCCAATGTGTCTATGTCGGAATGAATATAGGCGGTCTTTACACCACGTTCTTTCAGGTGGTCGGTCAAATCTTCCGCCATCCGCTTAGTAAGGGTGGTGATTAGTGTCCGCTGGCCTTTAGCGATACGCTTGTCTATTTCCTCCATCAAATCATCAATCTGGCCATCAGATGACCTTACTTCAATTTCCGGATCCAGTAGGCCTGTCGGGCGAATTACTTGCTCGGCTGGCTTAGGTGATACCTCTAGCTCGTATTCTCCTGGAGTAGCTGATACATATATCGCCTGATTGATATGCTTCTGGAATTCACCATAGGTCAAAGGCCGGTTATCTAGTGCTGAAGGTAGGCGGAAACCATAATCCACTAGATTTAATTTTCTTGCATGATCGCCATTATACATGCCACGCACTTGCGGCAAGGTCATATGACTCTCATCTACGATTAATAGCCAATCTTTCGGAAAGAAATCTAGCAATGTGGCGGGTGGCTCTCCGGCCTTTCTGCCATCCAGATGACGCGAATAGTTTTCAATTCCTTTCACAAAACCTGTCTCTTTTAGCATTTCTAAATCATACTTCGTGCGCTGCGACAATCTTTGTGCCTCTAGATATTTCTGATGTTTCTCAAAATATTTTAATCTTTCATCGAACTCCGCACGAATAGTCTCCAAGGCTCTTTCCAACTGGTCTTTTGGTGTAGCGTAATGGGTGTTCGGGAAGATATGGATATGGTCTGGCTTCTCTCTGGTTTCAAAAGTTAATGGGTCTACAATTTTTACTTCTTCTAACGCATCAAACCCAAATTCAAACCTATACGCATACTCACCATTAGCCGGGAATAAATCTATCGTATCGCCCATTACTCGGAAATTTCCTCGTTCAAAAGCCAGGTCGTTGCGGTGGTATTGCATGCCTACTAATGTACGGATGAAATCCAGCTGGTTTATACCGTGTTTTTCGTTATCTACCCACTCGCCTTTCTCTCGCCACAGCGGCAAAGACATCGCCCCATAATGCTCCGGCGAGCCGATACCATAGATACACGACACCGATGCCACTATTATTACATCCTGCCTGGTTAGCAAAGCCTCTGTCGCTCCGTGCCTCAATCTATCAATCTCGTCGTTAATTGCTGAATCCTTTTCTATATAAGTATCAGTCGATGCGATATAAGCCTCTGGTTGATAATAATCAAAATAACTCACAAAATAATGCACTTCATTATCTGGAAAAAATTCGCGAAATTCCGCATATAATTGTGCCGCTAGGGTCTTGTTGTGCGCTAGTACTAAGGTTGGCCTCTGCACATTTTGGATGACATTTGCCATTGTGAATGTCTTGCCAGAGCCAGTTACACCAAGTAGAGTCTGCTCATGTGTGCCCATCAAAATACCATCCGTTAGCTGGCGGATTGCTTGTGGTTGGTCGCCAGTTGGCTGATATTTTGACACTAACTTAAACTTGGTCATATTTAATATTATAACATCAAATAATATTCAGCGCTTGAGTATTACCTTATGTGTTATAATTGCATCTAATGAAATATAAAGTTATTGTAAAACCAGGTTCATCCCAAGAAAAGGTTGTCAAAACCTCCAACGATGAGCTTACGGTCTATTTGCACTCTCAGCCACACGATGGCGAAGCTAACTCTGCGCTGATTAAGCTTCTTTCCAAACACTTCGATATCCCTAAGACTAGCATCATTATTACACATGGTGCTAAATCCCGTATCAAGACTATCGAATTTTAACTAATGGATATAGTTGTAGTTTCCCACAACGCTAGCTGGGAATGTCGAACGAATCACTCTGAAAGGAATACCATAGTTCATTTCTGACACAACAATAGAGCCATCCTCATTTACGGCCTCAACATAGCCTACGTGGCCATACCAGCCTGATGAATCCTGAATTACTGCCCCAGCAGCCGGAGTATTATCCACTAAGTATCCATAAGCCGCCGCATTGCGTGCCCAGGAGTTAGCGTTGCCTAGCATATTTGGCAAATCTTGCCTTTTGTACCACGCCCATTGGGTGCATTGCCCAGCGCCATATGGTCCACCTAGCCCGTAGAAATAACCTAATACTTCTATATTCTCGCGCTGAGAGGTATTGCCCAGATAGGTGTATGTATATGTAGTGGTAGGCCTTACTACTACAGGCGGTACATATTCTGGACGCTCGGTTTCTGGTAGGGATCCATCTTTGATAATAATCCGTATACCCTCGGAAATGCCGGATACTTCCAAATCATTCATGGCAATAATTTCTGATGCATTAGAACCATATTTTTCTGCAATACTCTCCACTGTGTCCCCAGACTTTACTGTATATACTATTCCAGATGTACTTGGAATATATAGAACCGTTCCGGCCGCCACATCGGTAGTTTTTAGTCCATTAGACCAGCGAATGTCATCGGCCGAAACACTATACTTACTGGCAATTGTATTTACATCCTCACCTTCTTCTACTACGTATTCAATTACTCCACGAGATATGGCAATATCGGTAATATTGGGCTTCTCTAATTTGCCGGCCGAAGTCTGTCCCGAATCATACATAGTATTAGTGATGATATAATTAGAGGCCACATCAGATGCGCTGGCTAGCCCTAAAGCATCAGAAAGATCTGCTACCATATATAACTCAGATAACTGATCTACCGACACATTGTAGTCATTTGCGGCGAAATTAGCTAAACTCAGGCTTGTGCCAGAGCTATTCTTGTCTAGTGAACCTACGGCCACCAGAAGTAGGGTAATCACGCCGGCAGCAAAATATGGCAATACACCTCTATATTGTTCGAAAAATCTCTTTATTTTATGCTTTTTCATAATGATATATTACAGAGATGTTGGCAATGACTGTAAGCATTCTGAATATGCTCTGTCTCTGTATAACTATAATACATCATACCATCATCTCCTGTCAAGAAGTAAAGATAAGAAGTATCTGATGGTTCCGCTACGGCTAGCAATGCTGATAGCCCTGGATTAGAAATGGGGCCACATGGCAACCCTGCATAAAGCCTTGTATTATAACATGAGTCAACCGTGAGAGCAGTTTGATTGTCTATATATATTTGTCTTTCTGGGTCAACCTGGTTTATTGCATAAGATACGGTTACATCACTCCCCAGAGGTATGCCATAACTTAGCCGAGATAAAAAAACCTGTGCTACCGTAGGCATTTCTGGGGTAGGTGCCTCTTTTTGTACTACGGATGCCAAAGTTATACCTTCGTATAGTGATAACCCCTGGGCATCATAGTGCGATACTAGATTATTCTCTTCTATTACTTTCCCCATGCCCTTCAAAAAAGTCTCAATTATTTCTTTTACGGTAGTATCCCTATAAAACTCATGCGTTTCGCCATAGAGATAACCTTCTAAGGTGGCGTTATCTGGCCGTCCTTTTAAAAAATCAAAATCATAACTAGCCTGAAGCGCTACATCTACCTCTGTGGCCGTATATCCTAAACCTATTAATTTTTGGCGTATTTCGGATATAGTTTCCCCAGGTAAAATTGTAAAATTAAATACATCTGCCTGCATTCCAGCTTCGATTTGGGCAAATTGCTCAGCATATTCCTTATATCGTTGATCCCTAATAAATAGAGCAATTCCAGTAGCTGCTAAGGCTAAAATTATCATTATTACTACCCCAGATATCCATTTTGTTGCGGTCTTCATCTTGTATTTTGCTTTTTTAGTGTTTAGTTTTACTTTTTCTGCCTCTTTTTTAGTCATATTCGCCACATTCTCGCCCGCCTCTGTTACGGCGGCTTTTACGCCAGACACCACTCTGCTGGGGGTATCTGCCTTATCTGGGGAATTTTTCTTCTCTTCATTATTATCCTTTAGACCTTCTAGGAAATCCTGCAAGATGATAGAGGCTGCTTCGGCGTCGATCTCGCCTTTCTCGTAGTGTTTTTTGCGAGATTTTAACCTTTCTTCCGCTACGACCGATGTTAAGGATTCATCTTGAAAACGTATTTTTACCCCTGGCAGTTTTTCAACCAAAGTCTTAGCGAAGTTGCGTACATATAGAGATTGGGCTGTCTCATTGCCATCATTGCTTCGTGGTAGGCCTAGTACGAAGAAATTCGTACTACTTAGATGTGCGATCCTGGCGATTTCCTGCCACTCTGAGCCATCTACGGCTACGTACCCTACTGGGACCGCGATCCTAGTGCAAGAGTCGGCCCTGGCCACACCAATGCGCTTCTCGCCTACATCTAGAGCCAAAATCTTCATCTTAAACTCCTTTGATATATTTTTGACACTAATTATCCTTCAGCTCTATATTGACAGTAATTTTATTTGTGTCATTAGGTATAGAATTCACCCAAGGATAGGAAGTGTCAATGGAGACAGACACTACGCCATTGATATTCTTAAGGTCGTGTTGTGCATCACCGACACCTTTGCCTTTTATCATTTCTACGATGTCGCTCTCTGTTACTTTGGGTCCTACTGCGTAAGATGTTTTTAGCCTACCAGTGTAGCCACTATCGGTCTTCACGAAGCTTTCTACGTAAGGATCTTTTATTTTATATACCTTTTGGTCATCTTTAAGCTTCGCTTTTTCTCTGATAAACTCTTCCACCTTTGCCTTATCTATTACGAAAATCGAAGCGGTAGTCGTGGCCTTTAGGGTTGGCTTTACGCCCTCTTTTACCTCTTCCCCTACTGCCGGCATAGCTGTTGCTGCGGATGTATCCTGATTGAAGCTACCATCAATTACTAGCATGCTTTCATCTACGCTTTCCAGTAATTTTGTCTTATTTTCACTTTCATTAGAAGATTTTAGCTCACTCTTGGCTTTTTCGACATCGGCTTGCTCTACTACGGTGACAATATCATCTGTTCCGCCACTCATGGCTTTATCCGAATATACCCCTACATTTGCGGCCGTCTTCCATCCAGAGTTTGAAGCGGCAATATTGTAGGCAGTTCCCGCACCTACAGCTGTGACCGGTATACGCCCAGAGACCTGACATCCAGAGCGTACCAAGCTGGAAGTTTGCCCTTTATTGTCACATGCATCATCTTTGCCATCCCAAGACAAGGATACTTCATTATCTGATACGAAGCTTAAATCATTTATTGTAAAAGTAGAACCGGCATTTATGGCAACCATGCCTTTCTCTTTGAAATAAGCATATACCACCACTTCGCCAGTGGCTTTCTCGCCGATATTTTTCTTACCAGTGGCCTCAAAGGTTACCTCCGAAACCGACTCTATCTTTTTCTCTTGCAGGTAGAACTTTCCTTCGGTAGCATTTTCCTCACTAGCCTTAGTTGTGAAAGTAACATTTTCGGAGAAATTACTATTTTCGGTCTTGATGCCTACAGTTACCGTAGCTGCCGGCGCAATTCCAAATGCCCATACGGCCAGCAGAATTAGTACTACCACCCCAATTCCGCCAAATATCACGGTCTTTTTATGTGATTTTATCCAATCCAGTACGACATTGCCAGTCTCCTTCACTACTTTGCTCTTCTTCTTTTCGGGTTTGGCAGTCTCCTTCTTTGCAGATAAATCATCTTCGGGCTTTTTCTGTTCTTCGGCTGTCTCTTCTGGCGCCTCAATAGTTTCTTCCGATTCTTCTACTAGCTCCTCTTCTGACTCTTCATCAATCCCTGTCTCTACCTTCGGTATGGTTGGCGCTGTCTGTAGATTTTTAGTTACTGGTATCTTGGTAGCAGCAGCCAATTTAATGATTGAAGGATCTGTTGTTACCAATACAACAGTCTTTTCCGCCGTAATGCCAGCCTTAGAGATCAACTTAATGTTTACAACACTACGAAATACCCCCGCTTTCTTGGGTGGCACTAAGGCGACAATCTTTTCCTTTGAGTTTTCAATCTTAGTAATGATATCCGTGATATCATTTTCTGGCTCAATATAAATGACATCTTTATTCATAATTAAATATTACCACATTTTATCTAGCTTGTGTTAAAATAAATCTAGATGAAGATATTTAAACGCGGTACCCCTAAAAACGACCCCGATACTCAGACGGGCTTAGCCGAGCTCGCGCTTAGGAACATCCACGATGGCGTTATTATTACCGATAGATCTGGTACGGTTCAGTTCATCAATCCTGCCGCCGTTACCATGACAGAATACGGCTCACCGGATCGGGCTATTGGACTAGATTATGGTCTACTCTTGAGGTTGGAAACCAAAGAGGGGCGAGAGCTTTCGGAAGCAGAGAATCCACTTATTCAGTCCATGCGTACCGGTCAGCCATTAGAATCTTGCCAATGCTGTCTAATAGCTGGGCAGTCCGAAAAACGCATTCCTATTGCTATCTCGATGCTTCCGGTTGATGGCGCTAGTCAGAATCGTATTATTACTTTCCGCAATATCACTAAAGAATTAGCCGAAGAAGGCGAGCAGACTGAATTCATCTCCACGGCTTCTCATGAAATGCGTACCCCAGTTGCTACTATTGATGGTTACCTTTCCCTCTCGCTTAATCCTCAAACCGCCACCATAGATGAGCGTGCACGTGGCTACCTCACTGCTGCCGAAAAAGCTTCGAAACATCTAGGCAAGTTATTTCAAGATTTGTTGGATGTTACCAAGCTGGATGATGGCAAAATCAGGCCGCATTTTGAACCGGCCGAAATGGTAGGTTTAGTCAAGTCTATTTCCGATGATTACATTATGCGTGCTAAGGATGCCAATCTTAAGCTTAGCTTCGGTGCGGATGATTTTAATTCATTTGGCGATGGTCGACATATGAACCAAGTTGTTTATGGGTTTGTTGATATTAATTTTATGCGCGAAATTTTAGATAATCTTATTGAGAACGCTATCAAATATACCCCGGCTGGCGGTTCAATTTATATTAATGTACGTGGAGATGGTGATCGTATCATAATTAATGTGACAGACACTGGCATTGGTATCTCGGCAGATGACCTTGGGCATATTTTTCAAAAATTCTATCGTGCCGACAATTCTGACACTCGCACTATCGGTGGTACTGGCTTAGGCTTATACCTAGTAAAACAACGTGTAGAAGCTATGGGTGGAAGAGTCTGGGCTGAATCTGCCTTTGGCGAGGGTTCTACTTTTTACGTTTCCCTGCCGCGCATTACTAGCGATGAATACGAAAAACGTATGATTGCCGTACGCAACCAACAGATGCAACCTATTCAACAAGTCCAACCTGCTCAGCCAATTCCACCGCAGGTTCCTCAAATACCGATTCCTCCCCAAGTTCCTCAATCATCAGCACCTCCTCAGCCTATCCCTGCACCATCGGCCCCTCCCGTTGCGCCGCCTGTTCCTCAACCCATTCAACCTCAAACTAATATCAACTTAAACGGAGTACAACAATGAGTAAAATAATGGTAGTCGAAGATGATGCAAGCTTGCGCGAGATTTATGGTATTCGCATTACTGCCGAAGGCTATGATGTAGTTTCGGCCGGTGATGGTGAAGAAGCCCTGGCAGTTGCTGTGCGTGAAAAGCCCGATCTAATTTTGTCCGATGTGATGATGCCAAAGATTTCTGGATTTGATATGTTGGATATTTTGCGTACTACTCCTGAGACTGCCAATATTAAAGTAATCATGATGACTGCTCTTTCCGCCGAAGACCAACGCCAACGCGGCGAACGTTTGGGCGCGAATCGCTACTTGGTTAAATCTCAAGTTGGGATCGAAGATGTGATTAATGCTATCCATGAAGTATTGGGCGATCATCCAGCGGCTTCGGATATCCGGCCAGATCAGTCTACTCAATCCGCTCAAGCTTCTCAGCGGAGTCAATCTGGCCAACCATCCGCGCAGGCTTGGTCTCGGTCGGCTTCAGAATCGCAAAACAGCCAACCATCTGTGCGCCAGGTGGCCCCAAGTGCGGCACCAGCTTCCCCGGCTCCACAGGCAGCAACTTTACCTAATTATCAGGTTAGCAATGAGCAACCTTCCTTCCCAAATCCGGCTCAATAAGTTCCTCGCCGAACGCTTGGGATTGTCGCGCCGCGAGGCGGATGAGCTAATTTCTGCAGGCAAAGTTACTATAGATGATAAGCTAGCGACTCTAGGTGCCAGAGTTGACAAAAATAGTAAAGTGTGCTATAATAAAGAGATAATCCCGTTTTCAACGGATTTCTTGTATCTTGCCTTCAATAAGCCTATTGGCTATGTTTGCTCTCGCCGCGCCCAGGGCAATGCGCCTACACTTTACGAATTGTTACCTAAAGAGTATCAGAAATTAAAAACTGTCGGCCGGCTAGATAAAGATAGCTCTGGCTTAATTTTGCTCACTAATGATGGCGATTTTGCTTATCAAATGACACATCCAAAGTTCCATAAGGAAAAGATCTACAAAGTTACTCTCGATCGCCCATTAGAGCCACTCCATCAGCAAATGATTTCTGACTATGGCGTAATGCTAGATGATGGGCCTAGTAGGTTTACGATTATTAAGGAGTCACCACAGGAAAAGAAAGCAGGAGTAAAAGAACCCCCAGTAGTTTATAATGTAGTCTTAACCGAGGGGCGCAATCGCCAAATTCGCCGTACCTTTGCGGCATTAGGCTATCGCGTAAAGACTCTGCATCGAGTTCGCTTTGGTATTTTTGAGCTCAATCATTTAGGCTCCGGAGAATTCCAGATTATCAATGCAAAAGACATCAAGACACATTCTTGATTGTTTATTACTGGTTCTCTCATTGAATTTTCTTTCTCGAAAGAAATCTCACGCTATGTTATAATCAAACCATGAGTACGATCTTAGCTCTCGATATCGGTACAGAATTTGTTAAGGCTATCCTTGCTCGCCCTGTCAAGAAGGGTAATCTTGAGATTCTAGGGGTTGGCAAGTCTAAGCAAGCCGAAGGTAATATGCATGCCGGGGCCATAGCGGATATTCCAGCCGTTGTTTCTACTTGTGAAGAGGCCCTAGTGAAAGTAGAAAAAGAGGCCGGCGAACGCGCTAGCCTTACAGTAGTCGGTATCGCGGGTGAGTTGATCAAGGGCAATACCACTACGGTACGCTATAGTCGTAGAAATCCAAATAAGCCTATCACTGATTCTGAGATGAATAGCATTATCAAGAAAGTCCAGCAAAAGTCCGGCGAAGTCGCCAGAAAGACTGTGGCTCTAGAAACGGGCAATGATAATGTGGAGGTTCGGCTTATCAATTCTGCTATTGTTTCTCTTTCTATCGATGGCTATAAAATCTCTAACCCTATCGGCTTTAAGGGCTCAGATGTGGTAATCCAGTTTTATACCGCCTTTGCGCCACTCATTCATGTTGCAGCTATCGAAAAAGTTTGTGCCGAGCTAAACCTAGACTTGCTTACTGTCGCCGTAGAGCCTTTCGCGGTTTGTCGTGCTTGTCTTGGGGATGATTTGGAGTCCAATTTTTCCAGCATAGTTATAGATATTGGTGGTGGCACCACAGACGTTGCCGTGGTAGAAGATGGCGACGTAGAGGGCACCAAGATGTTCTCTATTGGTGGCCGCAGCTTTACGCATCAGATTGCCGAGTCTCTTGGCGTAGACAACGAAACCGCCGAACGCTATAAGCTAGATTTTGATTCTGGCAAATTAGATGACCACATTAAGGCCAGAGTAGAGGCTGCTCTTTCGCGTAATTTGTCTGTTTGGCTGACTGGTACGCAAGTTGCTTTGGAAGAATTTAATAATATTGGCAGCTTACCGCGCAGCATTTTACTTTGTGGTGGAGGCGCTAGCTTGTCGGTACTGCAGGAGACACTTGCTCTTTCTGACTGGTATCAAGATTTACCCTTCTCTCGCCGCCCTACTATTCACTTGCTAGATGTAAATGAGCTACCGAATCTTATCATTAATCAGGATTACAATTTAGACCACTCTTTCGCTACGGCATTAGGGCTTCTACGTGTTGGCCTAGATACCTTGGCCGGTGCTCCAGAGGAAAATAAACTCAAGGCTAAAATCGCTAAACTTCTCCAAAATTAGCTTGACCAATATCTTTTAACATGATATAACTAAAATAGCAAGTACCTTTATATTTTTTGTGAGGAGATGATAATAATGTCTGAGTCCAAGAAGATTTTGGACTACCTGAAGAGTTATGCGGCCGCCGAGCACGAAGTAATCTTATTGCCAGTCGTTTCACCGATTGGGGATACGGTTGTTTCCATTGAAGTATCTTTCAATAAGAAAGACTACGAGCGAGGCAATTTTGGTAGCGTGATAGATGTTGTCTATGAAACATCTAGGCATTCTGCCTGGATAATTGACAACTGGCCAGACTTCTACAGAGGTTCCTTTACTATCAAAATCAATTCAGCTCACGAACACTATTGTAGTGAGCGAATAATCGAAACGGTAGAGGCACTCACCAATGAAGTATTCCCAAAACTTCGGAAAAAATAATGCTTACACCACAGCTTACACCACACCCTTTTCATCCCCCTTATTCGGCCCGCGATTGTCGCGGGCCATTTTTACTCGTCGTAGTATTTATGGCTAATATAGCAAATGGTGGGGCGGAGAAAGAGGATTTTGAACATTTGAGCATCGTAAGAGTATCCATTCGAACTTGTATAGAACCCGCCAGCACCATGAGAATATCGAAGGCTTTGCGAAAGTAACCAGAACATGGCCCCACTCCTCCCAAAGGAAGCATAGGAGTAATTGGAGGAAAGCTGACTAGGACTATCCGGTCCAGTATTAGGAGTAGTGTAATGGTGATAAAGTATGGAATATACTCCGTAGTCGGCACCACCCTAAATGATGATGGTATAGATCTCCTTGGTAGTCAGGATGTTGGTTATGCTCCTGATGCCTTTACTACCATTATGAATACTACTCCTCTTTACTTTATTCGTTCGGGCCGCCTGGATGGCACTACCCTGTACAATTTTGGAACTAACGGGTACTACTGGTCTAGTACGGTGAATTCCCCCTCCCTCGCGTACTACCTAGGCTTCAATTCCACGGTTCTGAGCCCAGCGAATCGCTACTACCGTAGCAACGGCTGGTCTGTACGTTGTCTCTCCCGCTAGAGGCTCTGCTTCCTCTGAAAAGGTTGTTTTTTATTATCTTAATTACCTCATTCCATTATAGCAATCAGAGAATAGCATTACTCAGGACTCTCGCAGAACACAGCGGACGCTGAAACCGTAGTACCGGTAGTAGTTGACCTCGGGACTGATGCTGCCAGAAACGAAGCTTAGGCCGCGAGCGTACTCCGAATTATTGACCGTACTAGACCAGTAGTAGCCGCCGCCTGTATTGATAGGGGAGCCATCATCAATACGTCCACTCCTCGCCAAATAAAGGGGAGCCTGCATAAGGTTAGTAGCATTAGTAGTAAGGTTATTATTATAAAGAATATTTAACCTTCTAAATTCGTTGGTGGAGGAAATAAATATTAATAATACTTTGTTTAAGAACTAGTAAAGGTACTACTGCCATCAGTAATACTCACACCAAAGGTGAGAGAGATGGTGGGGCGGAGAGTGTGCGACCAGAAAGTCTGAGTATTGTAAGAGTAGCCAGCCGGATGCACACGGAACACATCGATACCAAGGGAGTACTGGGCGTTCGGAGAGAGCAACCAAAAATAGGACCCACTCCTCCCAAAGGAAGCATAGGAATAATTGGAGGAAAGTTGACTAGGACTATCCGGTCCAGTATTAGGAGTAGTGTAATGGTGATAGAAGCCATGGCCTATTAAGGAGGATGATGAGAATATATATAATAAACAAGCTTATCAACGCGATTTTATAAACATTTTGTGGATTCCATAAGTA
>JAZQXF010000058.1:0-3889 GCA_045632725.1 Candidatus Nanosyncoccus sp. | reverse complement strand
AGTAGTAGTAAGTAGAGTAAGTAGATAGATATATAGATAATATATAGATAGATAATATATAAATTAAGTAAATAAAATTAGTAAATAAAATTTAGTAAATAAAATTAGTAGTAAAAAAATTTAGTAGAAAAAATTAGTAATAAAAAATTACTAAAAAAATTAGTAGTTTTAATTACTAAATTAAATGGATTCTGTGCGCTAACTGTAAAAAAATAGCATATGCTACCTATCTACGAAAGGTGGATAGAAATTTTGAGGGGACTGCTACCAAAAAGCCCTCCAGAAGTCAAATTTTGTATATCTAAATAGGCTATTTTTATAGGATTTTCTACTACCTAGAAAACGTCAGAAACCGAATAATCTGAACATAGGAAAACATACATAAAAATCTCCATAAAAAATAGGCTATCTTGGTAGCGGAGCTTTCTCAGCTGTCATACCGATAACATAAAATTTTATGCTACTCGCGCCCTAAAAGTGATTCGCGCGAAGCGCGCACCAAAGTCAAGTTTTAAAAAGTAAGAAATTTAATATTTTTAAATTTTAAAAAAATTAAAATAATATTTAAAAACTCTTGATTTTTTTAAAAATTTATGATATAATATGTATGTAAGATGAAGAGAGGAAATCTCTTCTCGATATAAAAAATTTATTGTAATGCGCCAATGAGCGCGGAAAGGAAAAATTATGGCTACTAAGTTTGATGCTGTTGCTCGCGAGATTCTGATTGGTATGATGATTGAGGCTGCCGAGGCTAAGGGTTGGGCGGTCGAGCGCGTGAACGATTACGGTTCTGTTGCGGTGGAAGTTGTGGAGGGCGACGAGTCTCGTTGGATGGTCGTGAAGATGACCGCTCCTAAGCTCGCCGATAAGGATGGTAACGAGCTGTGGACCATCGATGAGGCGATGGAGGGCTACGCTGACCGCGTCCGCAAGGACAAGGAGCGCGCCGACGAGAAGGCCCGTAAGGAAGCTGAGAAGGAAGCTAAGCGGGCGCAGAAGGAGTCTAAGTAATATATTAATGTGAGGGACGAGGAGAAATCCTCGTCTCTTTTTTGAGTTGCATTAAGAATTTGATTTATAAAAAAATTTATGGTATAATAAAATGGGATATATTATATATATAATATAAATTTCCAGCTGCTAAAACTTGACAAAGTGTAGCTGCCCAGCCTTCCAGCTCCAGCTTTCCAGCTCCCACTATTTGCGCCCGCTCGGCAATGGGTGTGCGTCGTGACTGCGACACGAGTGATGGTTTACCGTAATGGATATTATGTCAATTTAATTTTGTAATTTTTTGTAACTTGACTTTTGGGAATTAGACGTGAAACGTCTAATTTGGGTTAAAAAAGTAAAACCCTTAAAGGGTCTTACTTTCATAAGCAGAAATTTTTCCGCCAAATTCTTTAGCAAGCATGGTCATTGCTTCGGTTTGTCTCTGGGTTTCACAATAACAATTAAACATTACCCACTTGCCGACTTCAATATAATTGCAAGGCACTCCGCACCATTCAATACGATTTTTTAATACTGCCAAATTAGTGCCATTAGGGACGGCCATTTCAACCTTCCACAACTTATCCTTGCGCGCCTTTTCTTCGCCCCACTTTACGAAGAAAACGCCGATAAGATTGCAAATTGCAATTACTACAACTTTAAGCCACAAAGGCAAATCGCACACCATATACACAACTACCACGGTATAAAGACCATAGGCAACTGCATTAACAAAGGCGGCCATACCTTTTCCGCACTTAACAGTTGCGATAGACTTAATAGTCTGAATAATGACATTAACAATATTAAGAATAACGAAAATCCAAAAAAGTTTCCAATCAATCATATTTATTACCTCCGTTTCAGTATCATTAGTTTATCATATGGTTCTTTTTTTGTCAATGTCTATTTTTAGACGTAATACGTCTAATTGGGGTTGGAAAAACTTCACCACCCTAAAGTGGTGAAGTCTTTTTTTAGTAGTTGAAATTTTCAACCTTGCCAAGAATACGGAAGGGAAAGTAAATGATACCCATTTCCCACTTACCCTTGCTTCTGCGGTGGATTTCAGCGAAAAGCTGGCTTTCGATTTCCGCATCATCAATAGCCATATGCGCTTCCTCAAAATCGAGAGTTTCAGAGAAGAAACGGAAAGCGGTTTCAGCGGAAGTCTTAAAATATTTTCCGCTTGCAGTTGTCCACCCTTCGTCAATGCACATCCGCTTGTATTCATCGCAGTTCAAGATATATTCACAAGACAGGCCCCACACATCAAAGAGCGGATAAGCCTTGCCACGGAAACGGAATACGTTAGGCTCAAAAGTGCGCTCGTTGGCAGGCTTCGCGCCCTTGGCGATTTTCTCGCACAGTCCGCGCTGATAGTCATACCAGTCGTAGAAGTCGGGGGAATAGAGCTTCTGCAAGTAAAGCTCCGTAAAGGGCAGAGCCTTTTTGAAGTCAAACATGGAGTTGTAAGCTCCGACGGCTTCAACTTCTGCAAGGTCAGCTTCAAGCTCCATAACGGCATTACACCAAGTGGTCAGCTCGATTTCACCGCTCTGCAGGCGCTCCAGATAAAGAGGGCGCTTGGAGGCATAGTAAGCGGTGTTGAAGATTTCCGGAACGGAAAAAATTTCCGTAATGAGAAATTTCTTCCGGCGGTAGACCCTGCCCTTATTATCAATAACCTGCCAGCCCAGGTCGTAAATAAGGGGCTTTGCAATAGCCACATTTTTCTTGGCATCCGCATCCAGCCCACTGGCGCAAGGCAGCGTTGCCGTCTCGCAGTCCAGCACCATATAATACTTCCGCCGGCGGTCAAGTCTCTTTTCATTCATAACAATACACCTCAATTCAATATTCAATGCGGAGGGCTTCCCCTTCCTTCATCGTGTATACAGTATAACACCGATTACATCAAAAGTCAATATATTTTTTGAATTTTTCCCGAACGGAATTAGACGTAATACGTCTAACTATATAAGGGAGAGTTAGACTTTGCTAACTCTCCCCTCGTTATGCCTTCTTTTTCTTGGCTTCGCGCTCGGCTTCCTTGCGCTTCTTTTCCGCTTCCTTTGCGGCGGCCTTCTCGGCCTTTTCCGCAGTGTGGGCGGTGTATTCCTCACGCTTGGAGTAGCCGTCATCATCTTCGCCCCACTTGGGAACCTTGACAACAACCTGCACCCAGCCCTCTTCCCCATCAACTACCACGGGGAAGTTGCACGAACCAGAGCTATCAGCGCCCACATCTTCGCCCTGCTCGGTCAGGAACTCCATAAGGGAAGCAAGAACACGTTCACGGATAACGGCGGCATTTTTGGTGGTCATAGTATCTACCTCTTTCCTTTTTGATTGTATGGTCATTATAGCAAAAAATTTTCAAAATGTCAATAAGGAGAATTAGACGTAATACGTCTAACTCGGTTTATAAAAGGAATGGTAGGAAAATTCCTACCATTCCAGTAGATTACTCCTCGGAAGGCTCGGAGTTGGTGAGCGTCCAAGCCTTGCGAGTACCCTTGCCCTTAATCTTCACATCGCTGGACTCAACCTTGCCCTCGTTGGTGAGGGTGGTGAGGAGGGAGGAAACCTTGGGCGTGGTCGCGCCGATAGCGGTAGCGATATCAGCGGTAAGAGCCATGGGATGCTCCTTGATGTGGGAGAGGATAGCTTCCACAATGGGAGCGTTCTCCTCGGCTCGCTTGGAGCTTACGCGCTTCGCGGCAGCAGCTCGCTCCTTGGTGAGCTGGTCGAGCATCTTCTGCGCGTGAGCGGTCAGCTCCTCGTTCATGTTGGCGGTGATGACGGCCTCAAAAAACTGCTTGTTAGTCATAGTGTTCATCCTTTCTTGCGTTGGTCGCAACCCTTAATTACATTTAGATTATAGCACACT
>JAZQXF010000057.1:0-1617 GCA_045632725.1 Candidatus Nanosyncoccus sp. | reverse complement strand
GTCTCCCATTTGCCATTGTCAAAGTCGTTAACAAGGTCTGACGCTCTTACGAAATCGGCGCATTTGATGGGGAGATATCCCTGATCAAACAGCATATCGATAACCTGGTGAATCTTGGCAAAATCAGAGCCAAAATACTCGTCGTTCTCCATCTGTAGAATGGCACCGGCAGCATTGGGATTATAGTTGAGTCGCCCCTCAACCTCGAAGTTGCCATCAACGAAAATTTTTGCCGCATCCTCATTCGCAATCGCCACGCGCTCGTGCATCTGGCGTGTGATAGCTTTCAACTGGTCGTTCAGTTTATCCATACGCATAACCTCATTTGGTGTCGCCTGGAACAATGCATCCAAGGTATCCTTACGCTCCTCAATAAGTTTTGCAAGATACGCACCCTTATCATCGGACACGCAGCAAGCCGCACCATCGTCTGTGAGGGCAAGGATTTCGCTCTCAATTTTCTCTACCTTCTCCTTAAGAAACTCCTTTGTCTCATAAAATAGTTTTTTCATACCTTTTTGTTTTTATGGCTGGGTATTATCCCAACCAGGTTTCTAATCGATTATCACTTTAAGAGTAGAGGGCGTTTGGAGAAAAGGTTTGAAGATGGAGTCAATTGAAAATAATTAGGTGACAGGGAAGATCTTCGAAGGATATGCTGTTTTCAGCGTAAAGGATGCAGCTCTATTTACTGAAAACTGCAAAGAGTATAATATATAGCGATAATAATACTTCGTTAAGAATACAATTATTCTTTTCTACGGAGAAAAGAATCAAAAGAGTTAATGCTTAAGAAGACGGCTGCGCCGCTTGCTGGAAGTTTTTTGATTTAATTTTCTGAGAGTATGAGGATTTAAGTGGAACATATATAGATGCCTACTTCCTCAGTATCAATTAAAAAATAAAATTAAATACTTCTATATATCTCTATATCAACGAATGTTCATTGCCCCTTGCGTTGCTGTGGCCCTGCCGTTGGATTTAGGTGCAAATAACGGCAATTTACTAAAATTCCCAAAATTGGTGTACGGGCTAACAATATGTATCGTCAGTTTGTACAAATTGCCTGTACATCGTATTGTTCAAATGTACAATTAGTATAATAACAGGTAACTAGACGGTAATACAACACCTATTCTTTTCATAATGAAAATAATCAAAAGATAATTTGCTTAAGGAGACGGCTTCGCCGCTCAATGGATTTTTTTATTTTGATTTTCTGAGAGAAAGAGGGTTTAAGGGGAACATATATAGATGCCTACTTCCTCAGTATATCAAAAAACAATAATATATCCTTCTATATACACACATCACCACATCGACACGCAACCTACCGAATCCCATTTCGCCGACCGCACGCCTCCGCCTCGCTTGGCGATTACTATACACCGTACTGATTTGATTAATTTGTTTGTAACTTTTTTCTGTCTTGTAAACTCTTTGTTATAAAAGACTCTAAACTGCGCAAATAAATCACTCTTTCAAAATGACATCTTTTCTCTGTTTACTTTTATGTAGTCGCTGAGTATTAAAAGATTAACTCTGCAAAATCATATAACATTGACCATAAGAACGATAACAATATAAACTAATCGACACAAACCAACTCTATGCGCT
>JAZQXF010000056.1:0-2475 GCA_045632725.1 Candidatus Nanosyncoccus sp. | reverse complement strand
AGGGATAGCGGAAGGTTTTAGGTGAGAAACCTGTCGCACGGCGAAAGAATTGAGAAAAGAAAGCAGCATTCTCGAAACCTAATTGCCACGCTATAGAATAAATAGGGTTATCACTATAACGCAAAAGCACTTTTGCCTGCTGAATCGTTCGACGATTAATCCAATCCATCACCGTTTGACCAGAACAAGATTTAATAACCATAGACAAATGATTAGGCGTAACTGCTAATTGGTCAGCATAGAAAGAAATACGACGATGCTTATCCCCTTGCTCAGACAAAAGTTGCAGAAAACGACTAAATAACATTCCACTACTCCCACTAAAAGAAAGAGAAGACACCTCTTTCGCCGATGAGTCGGCATGAAGATCACTAAACATCGCCATCAGTATATGGCGCACCGTGTCATCCTGCCAATCGGCATTTTGTGTAATAGCGTGGAGCATACGGATATACATATCTATACGCACAAGAAGAGGTTGGCTAACATTGAGCAAGATGTTATGTGGGTACCAATCCGTGAGCGAGAGGTCTTTGAACGCCACTAAAAGCATGTCGAAATCATCGGTACGCTCGCCTATCTCAACAATACTATTAGGAGTAGAAATAAGTATCGTGCCAGCCGTGAGGCAATATGGACAAAGATTGATAGTAAGGTGCATCGTACCAGATAAAACACGTATCAACCGATATTCTTGCGTCAGAATAGGCAATCCAAAAGGAAAATCTTGCAGATTGATAGCATGCATATCCTGAATCACCAATAATCGAGGCGACAAATAATTGGCATTAGGCGCCATATTATACGCCGCAGGATTAGCAGGTAGGCTGAGATGAATGAAAGGGTTTTGCTTGCTCATAGAGATTGAAATTCGTTGCAAAATTACATAAAAAGTATGGATTTGCCAAATTAAAATAGAAAAATCGTAGAATATGAATATATATTCCATGAATAGTGTTATTTATTGTTGAAAAAAGGTAGTAATTTTGCAGCTAATTTTAATTAATCCAAAATCAATATGAAAGCATTACAATTTTATTCTCGTTACTGGGCGGCAATTGGCGGCTTAGTGTTTGTAGGTTTAGCATTTTTATTGGGCATTCAAGGAGATAGTATTCCGCTTCTCCAACGCCTAAGTATCATGCTGTACATGTCATTGTTGTTCCATCAGTTTGAGGAATATATTTTCCCAGGTGGTTTTCCTGTAGCCAACAATATCGCGCTATTTGGAGAGAAGAAAGAACCGCATCTATATCCCCTCAACCAACTGAGCGCACTGACTGTAAATGTGCTATGCGCTTATCCACTATACATAATAGGGATAGTAGCATATGAACACCTATGGTATGTGGTATTTTTGTCGTACTTCACAATGTTACAAGTACTGATGCATTGTTTGAAAATCAATATATCATTGCGTTCATGGTATAGTCCAGGTTGTCTGTCGGCTTTGTTTGTGATGTTGCCTATCGGTAGTTACACACTCTGGTACCTTTCTAACAACTACAATATGCCTCATTACTACTGGTGGGCACCTGCGCTCAGTTTCCCAGTGATAGCCGTTGTGACAATTCTGCTGCCAATAGTGATATTTAGAAGTCGAGATACGAAGTTTGGATTTGCACAGCACGAAGCCGATGATTTCGCGGTAAAACATGGAATTGCTACACTTTGGCGTAAGTAGCAATAGAGGAGTATAATACAAATAGAGTGTGCCGTGATGGGCACACTCTATTTTTGGATATTGGACGCCGCAAGCGGCTATTGGTTATTAGCAAAGATTATCTCACTTGGGTGAGGGATTTCACGTGAGCGTTGAAGGCGTCCTTCTTGAGCAAGTCCTCGAGAGTGAGGTGCATGCGATAGTTCCAGAAATGCTCTGGGTTAGAAGGCAAATTGATACGCTCAGCGTGTTGGTCAGCCAAACGGATATCACCATCAATAGCAAACCAGTCTTGCAATGGGAGAATTACCCACATAGCAGGGCTATACATGTGCTGATTAACGATGAATTCGGCAATTTCTGGTGACATCTCCTGTGGCGCTTCACCCCACCAGCCCATTTGCTCGTTGTAGAACTTCTGAGTGACTTGGCGGTCCTCCTCCCACCAAGCACGAACAGGGTTCATGTCGTGGGTACCGATGGTACAAACGCTATGATAAGGTGCGTCCGCTGGGTGAGCGAAAGCTACAGTTGGGTCCTTAGGCATGCGTTGGATCTCGAGCGAGAGGATCTGCAATTGGCTCATCACATCAGGCACACAAGAAGGCACCATACCCAAGTCCTCGCCGCAGCAGAGCATGTCGGTAGAAGCGATATGTGTAGGCAACTTCTTGAGTGCAGACTCGCGCCAGAAAGAAGTGTGGCGGTGGTAGAAGTAGTCGTTGTGGATGTCAGCCAAGAGTTGGCGTTGGTCGGCATAGAGCTCTTGGTAGTTGTGTGACTGATAGAGCGCGATGCGTGGGTGGAGCATC
>JAZQXF010000055.1:0-1664 GCA_045632725.1 Candidatus Nanosyncoccus sp. | reverse complement strand
GCTTTACCCTTCCATTCGCCCGCTTCGGGATTATGATTCACCTCATCGGTGTTGCAAATCCATGATGCATCAGGTTGGAAGGTGCCATACTCGCCAAAGTTTTGTGGATAGAAATCGCACCATGAGGACTTGCAACCTGCGTGGTTGATAACGATGTCCGCTACCACCTTGGTGTTAGCAGCGTGCATGCGATGGATGAACTCCAACAATTCCTTTTGTGAACCCCAATCGGAATTTTGGTTGCTGTATTGCGTTTGGTGATAACCTGTACCACCTTCTGATTTGCCTGATGGTGGCAGCCATACGAGGTCGAAATAGGTACCTATCTCTCCTGATTGTTTGAGCAGTACATTCCATTTGGTGTTTCCTAATTGGGTGCCATTTATAAGTACATCCCCAGGGGCACCATCGCGGTATGAGTCATAGTAGAATGCTTGCAACATCACATCCTCACATTCTGCTGGAACCGAACTGCCATGAACGGGCTTAATGGGCTCCTCCTCGGTGAAGTCACCTTGCAGGGTGATGTTTGTGCCGTTGAAGGTAACTACCACATCGTCTTTGGTTTTCAATTCAAATACGATATTGCCATCCGTATCGCCTACTACGCCAACAGGTGCGTTTTGAACGGCGCTGAAGCCCCAGTTTGCCTCCCATGTACCATTGGTAATCTTCATGCGATATACGGTGCCTGCTGCCAGTTGGCTGAAGGTGTGGGTAAAGGTGTTATCCGCATTCTTGGTCATGGCGATAGCCTTCTCGTTCCATGCTTTATCTGCGCCGACAAGTTCCGCTGTACCAGTTACATAATATGTGGCATTAGGATCTGGGGTAGGAGGGGTAACATTTCCTTGTACACTCCATTTACCATCATTCTCGCCCCAACCTGTAATGGTGTAGCAGTTCATGCCGCTTGGAATCACCAAATCAGCTGTTTGGTTCCACTTTAAATCCCAGTTAATGTTATCTCCTAAAGCAGGGTCTTGACGCACGAAGAGACAACTGGTATTGTTGCCAATCTCAAACTGATACAAGTTGTCTGATGCTTTTGTCATTTTACCAGCAATGTCTGATCCGCCTCCCCAAGAGTGTACAAACAGACTTGCATTATCCGAACTCCATTCGTTAGGAACTAAATAAATAACTCTTGCATTTGCAGAGAGCAAACACAATAACGCTGCAAAAAAAGTAAAAATCTTTTTCATTATATTAAATTTAATTTATTTTTTCTATTTTTTTTTATAAAAAATATATCTAGCCCGCAAAGGTACGCTTTTTTTTTGAAATATACAAATCTTTCTATTGTATAAGATGTTTTTTGTTAATATTTTTTACGCAAACGGTTGCGTTATCTACGGTGAAATCCACCTTCCAATCGTCATAATCAAGGTGATACACGCGGTCTGGGTCATGCTGGTAGGCAGGTCTTGGGTCTTGGCTCAGTATCTCTTTTAGGGCCTCCCATGGGCATGCTTGTTGTGAGATGCGTTGTAGTAAATCCGCTGCAATTTGTACCTGCAAACGATAGTTTTGCGTGGCTTCGGCGAAGCCGCTTTGGGCTTGTGGGTGGCAGTCGGAGAAGGCCAAATAGGGCTTAATATCGTAAATGGGTGTGCCGTCCAACAGGTCAGCGCCTGATACCACCAATACCAGTCCGTTGTCCT
>JAZQXF010000054.1:0-14372 GCA_045632725.1 Candidatus Nanosyncoccus sp. | reverse complement strand
CCTCCTCCTACGCGTACCACCTATACTTCTCTTCCACGGCTCTGGGCCCAGCGAATCGCAGCTTCCGTAACAGCGGAAGGTCTGTACGTTGTCTCTCCCGCTAGAGGCTCCGCTCTCCCTAAGAAGTTTCTTCTTCCTTCTATTTTTTAGCTATAAAGGCAAGTTAAGTAGACAAGAATTTTACCTGGCGTGCAGCGAGTAGTCGATGGGTTTAGTGATTTTGGGGAGTCAGGCAAGTAGGCATGGCCCATGGAGAAGATAAGTGTGTATAGATATGTGACTTATTTTGTAGATTTTTGACCTTTAGTAGTTTTCTTGGCGGTAGTCTTCTTTTTTGCTCCACCACGAGCGCCACGCCGAGCGGTCTTTGGCTTATTGGCTAACATTTCTTCTGCTTGTTCGCGTGTGATGGTCTTGGGGTCAACATCTTTTGGTATTTTCGCATTATTACGCCGCCCAGGCCCCTTTACGTACGGTCCATAGGCGCCATTTATAATCATGATTTCGCCCCAATCTGCAATAATAGAATCTACTTTTGCTTGGTATAGTGGCAATGCTTCCTCTAGTGTTATGGTATATGGGTCTAGATCTTTTATTGGAATGTTGTAGTCACCGCCCTTCAAGTACGGGCCAAATGGCCCATTGGCAGCGATTATTTCTGCTCCATCCGGAGCTTTGCCGAGGTTTCGCGGTAAAGCAGGCAAGGCTAATTGCTTCAAAGCTTGCTCTAGGCTCACGGTTTTTACTGATTTCCGCTTAGGTAGCGGTGCAAAACGTGGCTTTTCGCCAGCTTCTTTCTCATTGTCACCCAGTTGGATAAAACCGCCATTTTTACCTACCTTGGCATAAATCGGCTTGCCGGTTTCTGGGTCGTGCCCAAGTAGCCGCGCGTTATTGTAGCGCTCCACTCCATTTGCCGCCAATACGGTATCACGAAATGGCCCATAGAAATCCCGCAGCATCTTTACTCGCTCTAGCTTTGCATCTGCTACTAAGTCCAAATCCTTTTCGATATTCGCTGTGAATTTATAATCTACGATGTTTTTAAAATTATCAGTCAAAAATCCAGATACTAGCTCACCAATAGGGGTAGGAACCAGCTTGCCCTTATTTGCACCGAACTTCTCCTTTACAGAATTTGTGATTACCTCTATTTTTTCGGAACTTTGACAGGCGCTTGGATGAGCCTTTAGCTCTAATACTTCGCGCTCTTCCCCTTCGTTTTCTCCCTTTATCACGTAGCCTCGTGCCTGAATTGCGCTCATGATTGAGGCATAGGTAGAAGGCCTACCGATGCCTAGCTCTTCCAGCTTCTTTACTAGGGAGCCTTCGGTATATCTTGCCGGTGGTTTAGCAAAAGTTTGCCTTGCGACAATCTCTAGGCAGTCCAATTTATCACCTTTTGCCACCTTTGGCAGTTCTAGATCTTTGGATTTGCCATAGACTTTCAAGAAACCATCAAATATCACCACTTCGCCCTTGGCGATGAAAGTAGATTCTGCATCGGCGGGTGACATCGCTGGGGGGTCCCCCGCTGCGCGCAGGCGCGAGCCGAGCACAGTGGGGGAATCTGCGATGGCAGGACCCGCCGAGAAATCGGCCTTAATGCGAATGGTGGTCTTAGCTACTTTGGCATTTGCCATTTGCGTAGCTATCGTTCGTGCCCAAATCAGCTGATATAGCCGTTTTTCGTAATCATTTTTCCCAGCCGAAGTACGAAACACATCGGTAGGCCGGATTGCCTCATGTGCTTCCTGTGCACTAGCATCTTTAGTCTTAAAATGTCGTACTTTTAGATAATCTTTGCCAAAATTTGTTTCAATGTAGCTAGAAATCATCCCGATAGCCTGGCTGGATAGGTTTAAAGAATCAGTTCTATGATAGGTGATTAGGCCAGCCTGGTATAGCCCTTGTGCTGCGCTCATGGTGGTGCGAGAACTAAAGCCTAGCTTAGAGTTTGCCTCTATCTGAAGCGCTGCTGTCGTAAATGGTACCGGATTGGCCTTTGTCCCCTCTGCTTCTTCTACATCTTCCACGACAAATTCAGATTTAGATAATTCTTCAAGCAAATCATGTGCGGACTGTTCATTTTCGGGAGCTTTACCATCATAAGTAGCGCTGAAAGTTTGTTCTGGACGCGCCTCAGGGTGAGAGGTATCCGACAGGCCATCGGTACATGAAAAATCCCCCGTAATCTTAAAATTAAACTTGCTCTCAAATTTTTCAATCTCTTTTTCGCGTTCTACCACTAGGCGAAGAGCCGGACTCTGTACTCGCCCTGCCGATATCGCCCCCGGTACCTTTTTTCGTACAATATCAGACAGATCATACCCTACCAGCATATCTAATGTCTGCCTAGCCTGCTGGCTGGCCACCATGTCCATGTCTACTGTGCGCGGATTTTTGATTGCATTTTCCAGCGCCGGTTTAGTAATTTCATGAAAAGTAATTCGTGCAGTGTTCTTCGGTAATTTCAACACCTCACATAGATGCCAAGAAATAGACTCCCCTTCGCGGTCTTCATCGGTCGCGAGCCAGATTTTATCGGCTATCTTGGCTTCTTTTTTTAGCTCAGTAATAATAGATTTATGTCCCGGATCTACCTCGTAAGTCACATCAAAAGTAGCCTTGTCTACCTTGGTATCTTTACGAATATGTCCCACGCTCGCCAGCACCTTAAAATCACTACCGAGATATTTCTCGATAGTATGTGCTTTGGCCGGGCTCTCTACTATCACTAAGTTCCTAGACATAATACTATAATATCACACTATGCAAGCATAAATATATTATGGGGTCGCTATTTTTGCTTTTCTAGCTATATTATACAAGGAATAGAGGGCAACGGACTGAGCCGCACTTAAAGTGCGGTGAAGGAGTAGCGCATCCTATGATGAAGTAGAATATGCTAGAAAACAAAAAAGCCTCAGGTAAGGGTGGGCATCACCTGAGGCTATTTTGGCCCTCTAACGCTTCACTACTACCCGGGTGAACCCCGGAGCGTAACCCACCTCACACAATTGGGGCCCGCCGGTTAGAGGGATTGCTATGCCTTCGAAATGTACCTTTCTAAGTGGAGGTAATACTTTTAAATTTAAAACCATGAAGAAATTTTAAATCCGAAAGGGCTTCAAAAGCACGCAATTTCTGCTATACTGGAAGTAGTATAGCTGAAATTATAACTTATTTAGGTGCGGTGTAGGGTTTTTTGTACCCTAACTGTCATCATTATATCACACGGGAGAAAAAATGTCAACACTTTTTTCACACTTTTTTACAAAAATCAACCAAATCTCACCCCTAGAAGCAGATTTTACAGAGGTGTTAGACTCCATTGTGCTTAAGCCTAAAATATTGTATTTCTATGGTAAAATGCCAGAAAATATGGTAAAAAACGCAAAAACCAATACAATAAAGCAACACAAAATTAAAAATGAGTCAAGTGATAAAAACCGAACATCGCGGCCAAAGGTGGTGGCTATTGTTGGCTCCAGACATAATACCAAGTATGGCGAGGAGATAGCTTATAAAATGGCCTACGAGCTTGCCAAGAAAGGCATAATTGTAGTGTCTGGCATGGCCTTTGGTGTAGATAGTATTGCGCATCGTGGCTGCCTAGATGCTGGTGGTGTCACCGTGGCTGTACTCGGCACCCCTATTGATCACATCTATCCTGCCCAACATAAGCCGCTTGCTAAAGAAATTATCGAAAAGGGCGGAGCTGTTATTAGCGAATATGCCCCCGCATATACTCCGGCCAGCGTACCGCTAGCTCCAGGTGAATATCTAGATAAGCTAGGTGGCCGGCGCACTTGCAATCCTAAAGCGTCTTTCCTCTATCGTAATCGTTTAATTTCTGGGCTGGCCGATGTGGTTGTAGTGGTGGAGGCTACTGAGAGATCAGGCTCTTTAAATACTGCAGCTCACGCCCTTGAGCAAGGCAAGGAAGTCTTTGCGGTTCCTGGCAATATTACTAGTCGGTACTCGCAGGGTTGTAATAAATTAATCCGCCAGGGTGCTACCCCATATACGTGTATAGATGACATACTTAATTTATTGTTCCCCGAAGCTTATCTTGGGAGGCGCCCAAAGTCCTCTCAAGTATTACTCTTTGGCGACACCGATGAAGAAACGGCTATTTTGCAGGCACTAGCCCGGGGGCTACGTACTGGCGATGATATTATCGCGGCTTCGGGTATATCTACTACTGATTTCAATCAAGCTATCACTTTGCTCGAAATTAAAGGCGCCGTTTGTTCTCTTGGCGCCAATAATTGGAGTTTAATTTAATGAATAGCTAAGCTTCGCCTTCGTTTGCATCGGAAATGCGCTTCATGGTTGGGAATGGCACGGCTTCGCGCCCCGGTACACCTTCTAATAGCCAGAAATTTCGCTCTGAGTTACCCCAGCCACATGCTGGTGGCATACCATACTCTAGCATTTCCACGAAATCCGTGTCTAACATCTGCGCCTCATCATCACCAGCATCGCGGGCTGCCTGCTGCTCTTTGAAACGCTCCAACTGATCTAGGGGGTCATTTAGCTCTGAGAATCCGTTGCCCATTTCTGTGCCAGCAATAATCGGATGAAAACGTTCGGTAACTAGTGGATTTTCGGCGGATTTCTTCGCTAGTGGTGATAGTGCCAATGGCTCTTCAATCAACCAATATGGGCCGGCCGAAGTTTTACGAATCAACTTCCAGACATGATCAATTAGGCGTGCTTCCGAGACCTCAAAATTAGTTTCTACGCCATTTTCCTTCAAAATCCGGATTAATTGTTCGCGATCTGGATTAAATACATCTACATTAAATTTCTCCTTTAGTAAATCGGCGTATTTGATGCGTGGCCATTCGCAGTCTAGGTCTATGTCGAACCCGCCTACATGGAACTTGAGTGTACCCCATGTCTCCATCGCTACGTATTTGATCATCTCTTCATAAAGTTTCATGCCATCTTCGTAATTCTCATATGCGGCATAGCTTTCAAATGCAATATGTTCCGGCAAGTGTTCATCATCTACACCTTCATTGCGGAATCTTGGGCCGATATCATAAACCTTTTCAAAACCGCCACCCAGCAAGCGTTTCAATGGTAATTCGTGTGAAATACGCAGGTAAAAATCTTCATCCAAAGCATTCATGTGGGTAGTAAATGGCGTGGCATCTGCTCCACCGGTAGTGTGCTCTAGTACAGGGATATTTACCTCAATGAATCCATGCTTGTTCATAAAATCACGTGTGGCCTGCCAGAATTTACTTCTACGTACTAGCCTCTCCCGCACCTCTGGGTTTACATTCATGTCCACATAACGTCGGCGGTAGCGTTCTTCTTTGTTGGTGAACTTCTCCGGCAATGGCCTGAGAGACTTGGTAAGTAATTTTACAAAATTAGCAAATACCGAGATTTCGCCTGTTTGCGATTTGCCTACTCTACCGGTGGCTTCAATAAAATCGCCTATGTCTAAAAGCTTAATGTCTTTGGCGCCAAATAAGCCTTCTGGTGTCCCATCCTCGGCTTTCATAAAAATCTGAATTTCGCCAAAATAATCTCGCACTTTGACAAACACAAGTTTACCAAACGACCGTATTGCTGCTATCCGCCCTGCGATAGTCACTTCTTGGCCATCTTTCTCATCAAAATGGTTGATAATATCAGAGATCTTAGTGTTCCGCGTGCTTTTTGCTGGATAAGGGTCTATCCCTCGCGCGCGAATCTCTTCGAGTTTACGTAATCTTTCGTTGCGATAATCTTCGAGTAACATGGGATTATTATACCATAAAAATAGCAAAAAGGCACCTCTGGAGTCGCAAGCATGCGCTAGGTGGTCATAAATGCGCCCAGAGGTGCTCTTTGTCCTTACTTAATTTCTACAATTTTAACTTTTTTGCCGTTAAAATCAAATTCTTCGCCGGCCTTACGCCCTAAGATAGCTTTACCGATCGGTGATTCGTTAGAGATTTTACCCTCTAGTGGGTTAGCTTCGGTTGGTCCTACCAAGGTATATCCTACTTTATGTCCACCCATATCCAGTTCTACTGTTGCGCCAAGATCTATTTTATCCTTTTTGCCGGTACGGATGATTTTAGCATTTTTCAAAATTTCCTGAATTTCCAAGATTCGCCCTTCGGCTACTTTCTGCTCATTGCGCGCTGAGCTGTATTCTTCATTCTCTGATAAATCGCCAAATGCCCTAGCCGTAGCAATCCTCTCTGCAATGGCTGGACGGCTTTTTATCAGCTCATCTAGCTCCCTCTCTAGCTCTTTCTTGCCCTCAGCGGTCAAATTCACGCTTTTCTTAATCATATTAACTCCCACTTATTAATCTGTTATCCAGTCTACCGAAAAACGCTTGTTTAGTCAACCCCCTTTTCTTAAAAAGTATTCAGCTCCTCTAGCTTCACCATTTTACTCTCGCCGGTCTGGCGATTGGTAAACTCAGCTATGCCATCCGAAAGAGTTTTGTCAGAAAATACGATACGATATGGCATCCCCATTAGCTCCGCATCGGCGAACTTTTCGCCCGGGCGAATATTCCGATCATCAAATAATACTTCGCTTTCTCGCCCATGATAGAATTTCTCTGCCTCAGCTATGCCCTGTTCGCCAATTCCTATCAAGTAATATTTGTATGGTGCCACTGTTTCTGGCCAAACTAGACCTTTCTCATCGGCAAATTTCTCCGCAATTACACCCATTAGGCGCGAGACACCTATGCCATAGCAGCCCATATAAACAATTTTCTGGGTATTAGCTTCATCGACAAACTTTAAGTTTAACGGCTCGGAGTATTTCAACTTTAACTTAAAGATATTTCCTACTTCGGCCGCTGTAGTTTCGGCTAGCTCTTCACGCTTTATGCCTAAATCTTCTAGTACTTCATCTTTTAATACTTCTTTGTTCAGTACTACTGTTTTATCGCCATTGTAATATATGGTGTCCTCACCCACCGGAAGCACAGTCTGAAACTCATGTGAATACTTGGCGAAAATTCCGCCACTTGCAAATGTTTCGAAAGTATCATCACCTATTCCTAGTCGCATGAAGATTCTGTCGTAAGCTTGCTCTACTTTTTTATAAAAATCATCCAAATCTTCTTCGCTAGCATGGAAGCTGTATAAATCTTTCATCAAGAATTCTCGCCCGCGCAGAATTCCCGACTTCGCCCGTAGCTCATTTCTGAACTTAGTCTGGAACTGATACACATATAGTGGTAGATCCTTATAGCTAGAGATGTATGTTTTTAGCATGTTGGTAACCGGCTCTTCATGGGTAGGGGCCAATCCTAGCTTGCCGCCACTGGCCAACTCGGTTTTAAACCAAATGTCTACTTCTTGGTCAGAAAATCTGCCCGTCCTCTCCCATGGCTCTGGATTCTGCAAGGCAGTCATTAGAATCTCTTCGCAACCGATTTTATTTAGCTCTTCGCGAATAATGCCTTTGATATTCTCAATTACACGAAGACCTAATGGTAAATAATCGTATATCCCGGCCATTTCCTTATGAATATAACCCGCCCTCACTAGAAGCGAGCCATTTTTTGCGGTCTCATCTTTGGGCGCTGCCCTCAAAGTCTTGATAAAAGTTTTCGAAAATCTCATGCTCTATATTATATCACATTACCCTATTCCGAGTACGTATAGTAAGAAGAAAGCCACCCCATTCTTTATCATATGCATCAAAATACCCGCATATATCGTGCCGGTAATTTCTCGGAGTCCGCATAGGATTACAGACATCGCAAAAACATTCACCCCTACATTCCATTGCAAATGAACTATACCAAAAGCCAATGATACTAAGACTATGGAAATTATCATCGATGCCCCATCTGACATCTTTTCGGACAACATTGGTCTAAGTTTTCCGTATAGCCAACCTCGGAAAATGAGCTCTTCTGCTATCGGTGCCACTACTACCAATATTAAGAAAGCCACCACCCTATCAAAGCCGGTTAAGAATGTGCTAAATCCTACTTCTTGTACCTGTTCCGCATCAAACCATGGAAAAATATTAAATATCGCCACTAGTCCTGCTGCTAGGAGTGTGGCCACAATGAAGCCTACTGGCGCCAGACCGATATCAGTCCAAGTAGGCATACCTTTTAAGCCTAAATCTTCCCTGGTCATTGATTGGGATATATCTTTTTCGTTTTTTTTGTTACTTCCTCTCGTTCTGGCGGTAATTTTGGGAGTAATAAAAATAATCCATGTTAAAGCCAAAATATATGACAGGGCCGAGTAAATAGCTGTAGGAACTGGTTGCAAGAAAGTCTCGCGCCCCATAGTCCATAACATCAAATATCCTACCACTAGCTGCGATATAATCACTGCTGCCATCACCCATATCAATAGCGCCACAGCCTTAAGAAATAGATTCCAGCCCTGTTTTACCGGAACTTTACTACGCGCTTGCTTGGGTACTTTTTGTTTCATTATTGTGTTATCCTGATAATATCTAGTATAGTTACTATAAATATCAGGGCTAGTAGCACCATAAAAGCTCTTGAGACTATCTTTTCTTCAGTCTCTTTTGTAAGCTTCTTCTTGCGCACTTTGTAGATTGCTATGAGTAGCCAGCGGCCACCATCTAGTGCTGGAATTGGCAGCACATTCATACAAGCTAGCGACACTGAGATTAAGGCTGCCAGAAATGCTAGATTGGCCGGCCCAGCCGAAGTGAATGCCGGAAATAACACTCCAATAATACCCACCGGTCCAGACACGGAATCCTTAACTGAAGAAATTGCCTCTTGTCCGCTTTCGCGCACCGAAGCATCTGGGCTAAATTGTGAACCCACACCAGAGATCAGATTCCAAATCATTATCCCTACGCCCCTAAAGGTTTCGCCGGTTAGCTGCGCGGTTAGTCCTACGCCCACGATCGGTGCGGACCAAGTAGAGTAAGATAGTGATTGCGAAGTGGCCATGGTTACACCTAGCAGATAGTCTGAATTAGCAGGATTTAGCGTTACCTCAAGATTAAGATCTTCATCGCAGTTGCAACCTTCTTCTCCTGGGCGATGAACCTTATAGGATACCGTATCCCCCGCATGGACCTCATTGATATCTATAATATCGCTTACGTATTTTACCTCGGCCCCATCTACCGCTACAATATAATCTCCAGCCTGCATTCCCGCTATTGCCGCAGGCGAATTCTCTGCCACTGATGTAATTTCCACCGGTGTACTTTCGGTGCGCGTGTCGGCTGGTATGGTAAATTGCCCATCAAGAAACTCTGGCATACCAGTCCAAGCCAGGATTGTAAAAATAATGATTGCCACTAGCCAGTTCATTGCTACGCCAGCAAATAGAATCTTGGTCTTTGCCCAAAAACTAGCTTTGCCAAAAGTCCCCACTCTATTGTCTGCTGCCGATTCGCCATCCATCTGACAGAAGCCACCAATCGGCAGCCAGTTTAAGCTAAAAATCATCCCCTTCTGTGCGAAGCTCTTTTCATTGGTATCAGAATACACTACCTTAGAAACTTTTTCCTTTTTCCATTCACTACGTGGTAGTTTCTTCCATTTTCCAGTTTTGGGGTCCTTTTGCCAAGCTATTGCCCTCGGAGGAAACCCGATACCAAATTCTAGTACGTTTACGCCATTTCTTCGTGCGGCAATAAAATGTCCAAATTCGTGTGCTGTTACTAAAAGCATCAACACAACAAGCCCCACAATCACACCTATAAATATTTCCATAAGCTAATTATAACACTATTTGCCAAATCTGCGATTGCGCTTTTCGTATTCCTCTAGGATATCATCTATGTCGCTAGCTTCCATTTCCGGAAAATACTTCTTCATGAACATAAATTCAGCATACGCCGAGCGCCACAGCATAAAGCCGCTAATGCGTTCCTCGCCGCTAGTCCTCACTACCATATCAAGATTTGGCACTTCTGGGTGATACAGGTGCTTGCGAATGGTCTCCGGTGTAATCTCCCCATCAACTTCCGCGGCAATATTTGCAGCATCCGCAATCTCCTGCTCGCCGCCATAATTAAAACAAAAGCAAACAGTGGTGCCAGTGCAATTCTCCGTAATTTTTTCTGCTTTTTCAGCTAGAGAAGTCAAGGTTGGATTAACTTTGCCACGTGTCCCGAGTATTAGCAGTCTGACATTGCTGGCGGCCATCTTCTCTGCTATTTTCAAGATTTTTGTTTCGGCTAACTTCATAATGTAGTCTACCTCTGTCTTTTCCCGTCCCCAGTTTTCAGTACTAAAAACATAGAATGTAACAAAAGGTATTCCGGCCTGTGCCGCAGCGGCTACCAAAGTTTCAATAGTCTTTAGTCCGCGCTTGTGCCCCTCTATTTTGGGTAAGCCATTCTCTTTTGCCCAACGGCGATTGCCATCGGCAATAATTCCTAGATGTATTAAACTCATTGACAAATTCCTTAAAGTGTGATATAATAGAACTATATCTTCATTATCTCTTCAGACTTATTCTTAAATTCGGTTTCAACCTTATCGTTAAACTCTTTAGTGAGCTCATCTATCTCTTTTTCGGCCCGCTTTTTTGCATCTTCGCCCATCTCGGCGGCGATCTTTACTGCCTTACGCGCATCTTCCCTTACGTTGCGTAGGGCTACTTTGGCCTCTTCTACCTTAGCGGAGGCATTCTTCACAATTTCCTTACGGCGTTCCTCGGTAAGGGCTGGAATTGGTACACGAATTACTCTACCATCATCAGCCGGGTTTAGGCCTAGGGATTGGTCTGCACGAATCGCTGCCGCAATCGCCTGTATATTGGATGGGTCAAAAGGAGTGATTACTAGAAGTGTAGCATCGGCTGCAGTGACATTGGCCACCTGGTTAAGTGGCATAAATTGCCCATAGACTTCAACTTTTACTCCTGATATCATATCTGGATGCGCTCTTCCAGTGCGCACTTTCTTCATTTCATTCTTAAACCGCTCAATCACCGCTTCCATCTTCTTGCGATCTTCTTTTGTATCAAACATAACAACTCCTTATTTATATCCTCATTATAACATATAAATATACTGATTAATTCCAATGGAATCAATCAGGCAAAAAACAAAAATCGGATTGGGATTGACTTCCAATCCGATTTTCTTACCAGTCTCTTTTACTAGACTTTTCTACCCCTGAAAAAAGTCTAATTCTCCGTTACTCCAAGTTCAATTCTCTTGAATTGCTTTATGGTGATATTCTCGCCAGTCTTTGCGATTGCTTCTTTAATGAATTGCTCTACGGTCTTAGAGTCATCTAAGATGTATGGCTGATTCATCAAAACTTTGTCGGCAAAAGCCTTCTTCATTTGGCCTTCGAGAATCTTCTCTTTCATATTCTCTGGGCCTTTGAAATTTGCCTCTAGCTCTTTGATCTTTGCCGCGCGCACATCTTCTGGAATATCTTCCTCAGATACATAAAGTGGAGCCATAGAAGCTACCTGCATTGCTATCTGGTGAGCCAAGGTCTTAAATTCATCGGTCTTTGCTACGAAAGAAGTCTCACAGTTTACCTCTACGATAGCACCTAGTCTACCATCGTGGATATAGCTATCTATTAGACCTTCACGAGTCTCGCGGTCACCGCGTTTCTCGGCTTTGGTGAGGCCTTTCTTTCGCATTGCTTCTAGAGCCTTATCGAAATCGCCATCAGCTTCCACTAATGCCTTTTTTGCATCAGTCAAGCCTGCGCCAGAGAGCTCTTTTAATTTCTTGATTTGTTCTACGGAAATTTCCGCCATAATTTTGCCTCCTAAGTTATTTTTTGCCTTCTTTGATTGCTTCCACGAAGTAACCAAGGATTAATTTTGTTGCCTTAATCGCATCATCATTTGCTGGGATTATGTAGTCAATATTGGTTGGATCTACATTTGTATCGGTAATAGCAAATACTGGAATGTTTAGCGTATTCGCTTCTTTAATAGCGTTCTTGTCCTCAATCGCATCAACCACAATAACTGCAGCGGGCTGCTCGGTCATATCTTTAATGCCGCCATAGCGTTCATTTAGAAGATCGATTTCCTCTTGGAATCTCTGTACTTCTAGCTTAGAATAACGATTTTCCAGCTCACCAGATGCCATCCGGCGTTCCAAATCTTTTAGCTTTTTGATTTGGCGATTTACTGTTTCTACATTGGTAAGTGTTCCGCCAACCCAGCGTACTACTACGTATGGCATTTCTACGGAATCCGCCGCTTCTTTAACGGCATCCTTCATTTGCTTTTTCGTGCCTACAAAGAGTACTTTTTTGCCACTTTTCACGATTTCGGTGATTTTTGGCAAAGCTACATCTAGACCATCTACGGTCTTCTCTAGGTTGATGATGTGTGCATCTTGGCGCTTAGAGTGAATATATGGCGCCATTTTCGGGTGCCAGCGACTCGTTTTGTGGCCAAAATGGGCCCCAGCTTCGAGCAAAGCTTTCATATCGACAGCTACTGTCATAATATGATTTCCTTTCCTTTGACTATGGGCCTTCAGGGTAATTTGCCCCAGGAAACCTCCCATAATCTGTTTCGTTAAATTATATTATAATCCCATTATACCACACATGCTTGCAAAAATCAAGTTCTTGGGGTAATCTATTCTTAGCATACCTGCAAGAGGTATAGCAATTTTATAAGGAGGTGGCTTTAATGCTACATCAAGTGTCTAACGAGTCGTTCAATATCAATTGTACCCTGGAAGAGTATTGGCACATCAAGGAGCTGGAGCAGCGCAAGTTATACCTTACCTATACGATTAGCTCGCTGGATTGTGAAGATAGCGCGAATGAATACCTTTCTGGAATCGGCCAAATTATCCAGAACATTATGTGTATCAATGAAGAAGACAAAAGTATGGCCCCGCAGGACCGCAAGCCCATTAGGATTTTCATTAACTCGCCCGGGGGCGATGTTACGGAGGGATTCCCTTTGATCTCGGCCATTGAGCTTTCGAAGACTCCAGTCTATACCATCAACATTGGCATCTGGGCATCCATGGCATTCTGGATTGGAATTGCCGGACATAGGCGCTTCGCATTGCCCTATACCGAATTCCTTCTGCATGAAGGCACGCTGTTTACTGCTGGCCCAGCCGGATCGGTGCAGGATACCGTGGAGTTTGATAAACGGTTTAGAGAGCGGGTTGTCAAGAAGCACGTTCTGAAACATAGCAATATGACAGAAAAGGAGTATGATGCAACCCTGCGGCATGAAACCTACATGTTGCCGGAGGATGCGCTAAAGCATGGGTTTATCGATGAGATAGTCAATGACATCGACACCATCCTGTAATTATTTTAAGCGGGTCAGCTGACCCGCTTTTTGCTTTACAATTCTTTTAATCTCTGATATAATTACATTAATTATGAGTAAAACAGAGTTACACCCAAAAGATTATCGTGATGTTGTCTTTCTAGATGAGGCTGCTGGCTTTTCGTTTTTGACTAAATCTACCGCGAAAAGTGAGGAGACTATCAAATGGGAAGATGGCAAGGAATATCCACTAATCAAAGTACAGATTTCTTCTGCATCACACCCATTCTTCACTGGTGAGGAGAAGATTATCGATACCGAGGGTCGCGTAGATCGCTTTAAGGCTCGTGCCGCTAAGGCTGCCAAGATGAAGGAAGCCCTAGAAAACAAGGCTAAAAAGGCTGCAAAAGAGGCCGAGAAAAAGGCTAAGGCCGAGGAAGCTTCTACCAAATAATCAAAATATCTAGGTAAAATAAGCCAGTCTATCCTGGCTTATTTTGATTGTCTATTTGATTGAGGGATGTATTATTGATTCCGTAGTCGGCACCACCCTAAATGATGATGGTATAGATCTCCTTGGTAGTCAGAATGTTGGTTATGCTCCTGATGCCTTTACTACCATTATGAATACTACTCCTCTTTACTTTATTCGTTCGGGCCACCTGTATGGCACTACCCTGTACTATTTCGGAGCTGACGGGAGCTACTGGTCTAGTACGGTGAATTCCCCCTCCGGCGCGTACAGCCTATACTTCAATTCCACGGTACTGGGCCCAGCGAATCGCAACAACCGTGGCAACGGGTGGTCAGTGCGTTGTCTCTCCCGCTAGAGGCTCTGCTCTCCCTAAGGAGTTTCTACTCCCGATACTTTCTGGTGCTTGACCTAATTAGTAAACAAGATTTTTTACCTGGCGTGCAGCGAGTAGTTGATGGGCTTAGTAATTTAGGAAATCATGTGCCTCCTTAATAGGCCATGGCTTCTATCACCATTACACTACTCCTAATACTGGACCGGATAGTCCTAGTCAGCTTTCCTCCAATTATTCCTATGCTTCCTTTGGGAGGAGTGGGACCTACTTTTGGTTGCTCTCTCCATACGATCGGCACTCGTTTGGCGTTGGTATGTTTCTCGTATACATAACAGGCACTTCTGGT
>JAZQXF010000053.1:0-1430 GCA_045632725.1 Candidatus Nanosyncoccus sp. | reverse complement strand
TGATATGACCCCCAAAAGTTGGACAGATTAATAAATCTAGTTAACTATATTTTGAAAGTGAGTTCGGTAATGTACTGGACTCATTTTTAATTTTAGTTTGATACGTTTATGGTTGTAATATTTGATATATTCCTTAAGAGCTAGCTTAAATTCATCTATATCTTCCCACTTATTTGGATATAGTAATTCATTCTTCATTAGGCCAAAAAAGTTTTCCATCATAGCATTATCCAAGCAATTCCCCTTACGCGACATACTTTGTATGATGCCATTTTGTTGGAGTATTGTTCGATATTTAATATGTTGATAATGCCAACCTTGATCAGAGTGCATCAGCATACCTTTGGAAGGAGTCTGCTTGCGAAAGGCCTTCTGTAGCATATCTGTGACCATCTTAAGATTCGGGCTGTCAGATATAGTATAACTTATTATCTCGCCATTCCACATATCTAGTATTGGCGACAGGTAACACTTTTTACCTCGTATATCAATTTGTGTAATATCTGTAGCCCATTTCTGATTAGGCCCATCCGTCATAAAATCACGCTGTAGTAAATTAGGAGCTATTCGTCCAATATCACCTTTATATGAGCGATAACGTACCTTTCGTCGCCTTGCATATAAATCCATTTCTGCCATTAGTTTGGCGACAGTTTTATGGTTAATCGTATATCCTTCTATACGTAACTGTTCATAGACACGTCGATAACCATAGCGACCTTTATTTTGCTCAAAAATACGTGCTATGGCTTTACGTAATAGGGCATATTTATCCTTACGAGTCTTTATGCTATAGTAATATGTAGCACGAGCCATCCCCTTGATCTGTAGCAACATATCAAGGTCATGTTCTGGCTTTAATGTTTGGATGGCTTGCGCCCAATCTCTCGTTGTTGGCGCTCCTTTTCGTCCATTAAAGCCCTCACTTTTTTTAATAGTGCAACCTCTGCACGTAGCCACTCATTTTCGTAACGTAGACGTTCTAACTCTGTCTGTGGCTCTTGTTTCTTTGGACGGCCCATACTTTTTATACTTAGATCTGGTTTAGTCGTTGTGCGCAGAGCACCATAACCACCCTGACGATAGATGCGTGTCCATAAGCATATCGAAGACTGAGATACATGGTATTCTGAGCTAACACGATGCAAAGGTATACCTTTTTCAGCATATGCGCAAACAATTCTGCATTTTTCTTCAAAATTCGCACGTATGTTAGGACGCTTTTCTAAACCTTTAGTTCCTTCACGTTGGTAATTATCCAACCATTCATATATGTAATTAGAATTAATTCCCAATTGACGACCTACCAATCTTGGACTAGAACCTTCTAAACATTTTTTAACAGCAAGAAGCCGTTCTTCTAATGAATGTTTCTTATACATAAAATAAACCCCAAAAGTTTTTTGTCTAACTTTTGGGGTTCACATCAA